>JAPDPR010000029.1 GCA_034506335.1 candidate division KSB1 bacterium | reverse complement strand
TGCGTGGCACTTATCAGGCGTGCGGGGCAGGACCGGTGAGTGTGCTCCTCCATGCGGCAAGACTATTGCAGGCGGATACCGTGACGGTGTTAGCACAGACCAATTCCGCCGACGCGACCGGGGTACGCGGCGGCTACGTGGTGGGATATGTGGCCGCAGCGGTGTCGCGTCCGACGTGAGGAACTCGGACTTGCCTGATGGACACTGAGCGGCAACCCGCCGAGCGCGTTGCGGTGGTGGGTGCTGGAAGGGTGGGCAGGAGCCTGGCCGTTGCACTGTGCCAAAACGGCGTGGAGATCACCGCCGTGGTGGACCAAGACCTGCCCCGCGCTCAGAGCTGCGCCGCGCGCGTCCGAGCAGGAGTATCTGCTACCTCCTCTACTGCCATACCTGCAGAGACCACCACCATCGTGGTTGCTGTGCCAGACGATGCGCTGGAGAGGGTCGCGGCCGCGCTCTTGTCCTGCCCTGCCACACGTGAGGGCCTTGCCACCATCCACACTTCGGGTGCGCTGGGCGCCGAGGTGTTCGACAGCCTCCGCAGCACAGGAGTGAGCGCCGCATCTGCCCATCCCATCATGACGTTTGCAGGCAGTGAGGAGGACTGGCGACTGTGGGCGGGGACTTTTGTGGGCATAGAAGGGGACGACGAAGCCCGACGCCGCGCTAGCTCATTGATGCGCCGGGTGGGCGCCATTCCAGTAGAACTCCCCACAGGCCAAAAGGCGTTGTATCACCTCGCTTGTGTATTCGCCTCTAACTATGTGGTGGCCCTTTACTCCTGTGCCGCCCGCACCCTTGTACAGCTGGGCATCGAGGAACCCACCGCGTTGCGCCTGCTGGCCCCGCTCACCGCGCGCACTGTCGCCAATATCACGGCGCAGGGCCCATTGGGTGCCCTCACCGGCCCCATCGCGCGCGGAGATGTGGGTACAGTACGCCGCCACCTCGACGCCCTGGCCGCATCGGAACCCCTTAGATCGGTCTATGTGGCTTTGGGGAAAGTGTGTGTGGAACTGGCGCGCGCCCAAGGTGGTAGCAGCATGGAAGACCTTGAAGCGATTGAGACCCTGCTCAACGCCTACCTGAACAACCCTCGATGAGAGGGCTTCGCGCCCAAAAACAACAAAGCCGGCCCTACCACAGCCGGCTCGGTTGGTATCCTCAACACCATGCTCACGAAACGTACAGGTAGCGCTTGATCTTCTTGGTTGGGGTCATTTCGAAGGGCTCCCGCTGCTCAATGATGTCATGAATGCGGGAAAACGTAGAGACCTTCTCGTTAACCTCCCGCTTCAGCGTTTGCAGTACCTCCTGAATTTTGCGCGCCGCCTGTTCTTCTTCCATTTTGTGCAGACCGAATTCCTGGTCGAGCAAATCATAGTCCAAATGCACTTTAGCCACCAGGCGCCCGTTCCGCTCGTACACCAAAGATTCCAGCACGTAAGGCGATTCAGCAAGCTTGGCCTCAATCTGCTCAGGATAAATATTTTCCCCGCTGGGTCCGACAATGACATTCTTGGAGCGGCCTTTGATGTACAGGTACCCATCCTCGTCCAGGTATCCCCGGTCACCAGTGACGAGCCACCCGCCTTCGAGCAGTGTTTGCCTGGTGGCTTCCGGGTTCTTGTAGTAGCCCTGCATCACATTCGGGCCTCGTGCCAAGATCTCGCCAATGCCGGTTTGAGGATCAGGGTCGGCGATCCTAAGCTCAACGCTTTCCACCGCCTTGCCGCAGGACTGGAACTTGACTTCCCCGACTGGATTGACCGTGAGCAACGGTGAGGATTCGGTCAACCCGTAACCGGTAATATATGGAAAGTCCGCCTCCCGCAGAAACTCCTCCACGTCTGGACTCAAGGCAGCGCCACCGAAGCAGATGAAACGTAAATTGCCCCCGAAGGCCTTGTACAGACGTCTGCCCACCACTTTGTTCAACGTCTTGCGCATCGGCCGCAGCTTGTAGAGGTCCTTTATCAGGAACTTCTCCCCAATCTCACTCAACACCTTCTTCTTGTAGATCTTTTCCATAATGAGGGGCACCGAAAGCACAATGGTGGGCCGCACCTCTTCCAGCGCCGGAAGCAGTGTTTGAGCTGTAGGCAAGCCCTTGATGTAGTAAATCTTCGCGCCACCACACAGGGGGGCGATGAAGCCACAGGTACACTCATAAGAATGCGACATGGGGAGAATGGAGAGCAGTGTGTCGTCTGGAGTGATGGCGATCGCGCGCAAGGCCTGCAGCGCGTTGTAGGTGATATTCTTGTGCGAAAGCATCACCCCCTTGGAATGACCCGTGGTGCCGGAGGTGTAGAGGATCTCTGCCAGGTCCCCCTCTTTAATCTTCGCTGACGGCAAGACAGTCTCCTTGGCCCCTTCTTTCATCAAGTCAACCATGCTCTCCACCTTGTAGGGCAGGTCCCGTCGGTCAATGGGGTCAAGGCTAACGAGGAGCTTGAGTGCGCCCAGGCGTTTCTCCTCCGCCTTGTGCACCAACTTACTGGAGACAAACAGTACTTTGGCGCCCGAATTGCGGATGATGTGGTGCACTTCCGACTTGTGGAAGTCGGGCAGGATAGGCACCGCCACGGCACCCATGCAGGTTATCGCCAAGTAGGCAGTGCCCCATTGCGGGCTATTCTCTCCTAGGATAGCGACCCTGTCCCCTGGCTTGACGCCCCTTTTTCTCAGCCCGTGCGCAGTGGCCACCACGGCCCGTTTGAGGTCGCTATAGGTCATCGGGGGCTCATCTACAAATGAGACCGCCACGTGCGGCCCATACTTCTCAAAACTGGTCTCGGCAAGACAACGGAGCGTCAACTCGTCCAAAGCGTACATGGAGACTCCTCCTGTGCTCTGTCCAACAGCAGTTGCCCAGCCTCCTCACTGTTCATGTGTCGTCCGCCCGCGCAACTTCACAATCTGTGCCCGCAAGAACTCGAGAGGGAGCACGCCACTCTGATGCCCCTGGAGCGAGTAGACCCTGCAGGCATAGAGATTCCCCTGCGGTTCAGCCTCGGTGTAGACGTCCACGCCGTCCACGAGTACGCTCGGCGACCCCGCGAACACGCCCCTCGGAGATAAGCAGGGGTCCTCGGCTGTTGTAATGACCAGCTCCTCTTCGCTGATGAGACCCTCACACACAAGCCTGCGCAGGTTGTCCAAAGTCTCCTCTGCATGTGGACAGCCTGGAATGTACTGGAACTCGATCCTGCTTTGCTTCCGCGGCATGGCACTTCGCCCTCCGTGTTGCGGTAGCGCCACCGAGGGGCCCTCACTTCATCGGGTGGGCTTCCTTGGCGGTGACGGTGAATGCTTCATACAGGCTGAGGCCTATGCCCAAGACAAACACCGTCCACAAGAGCGGCACCGCGAAGCCAGCCAGCTGGTCACCAAGGATGGAGGCAACAAAGGTGTGCACGCGATTGACCAGCGGCCTCGCAACGACGGCAATTGCTGTGGCGATCATTACCGCAACAAGCATCTTCGGCAAATTAAGCCTTAGGCCGCCGAAGAAACCGATGATGTATATCAACACCCCCAGGAGGAATGCCACCCACGTGGCCGTGGAGCCAAAGTTCAGAGAGTAGCTTACCGGGTCTTGAATCAACGTAACCTCCCGCACACGTCACGGTGTGAACGCCCCGTTCATTGGCCGAAAGGCACCCTAATATAGTGAGGAAAAACAATGATGTCAAGAACAAATTGGCGCTGCTTTGGTGAGAGCCATTTCGCCGCTGCCTCCTCGCC
Source organism: candidate division KSB1 bacterium (assembly GCA_034506335.1). Classification (NCBI taxonomy): domain Bacteria; kingdom Pseudomonadati; species Candidatus Zhuqueibacterota bacterium. Next base: position 39,812 of record JAPDPR010000029.1, on the reverse strand, counting down.
TGGATTCCGCATCATCGCCTGCCAGCCTGGGCCCAGCGGCGCCGACAAACTTAGGCTATGAGCTCTTCCCAGAACGTAGCTCCACTACCGTCGCTCCCCAGCCCCCCGCTTCGGGTGGAGCATCGGCAAAGGTGGCAACAAGGGGATTTCCGCGCAAGCACTGGTGCACCACCCACTTGAGTTTGCTGCGCCCTTTGCCGTGCACGATGCGCACCTGGCTGTACCCCTGCTCGCCTGCATTGCGCAAGAACTCATCCACCATCTCCGGAACCTGTTCCGGGAACAAGCCGTGCAGGTCGAGCACATCCCGCACCACAAAGTAATCGGGAAACTGCTCCTCTGGAGGGTGATTCTCCTGGTGCTCTTTCATCGATCCGGGCATGCACGACATGAGGGGGAGTGATTGGGGCCCGCCCCAAGGAGCGCCAACCCCTTGTCCACCACTGTGCGCACGGCGTCGGTGAGGTGATAGTTGGCGAGCTGCCCGATTGGCACCCAGGCGACCTCCAACACATCGCTGTCCGAGCGAGCGGTGCCACCCAAGTACTTGCCTAAGAAATCGATCAACACATAGTGGTAGCGTACTCTTTCCTGTTCGTCGCGGATGATGAGGTCGCACACATCAAGCACATCCATGACCTCCACGTCTACATGGCACTCTTCGGCGAGCTCTCGCCGCGCAGCTTCGCGCACCGGCTCCCCCAGTTCCACGTGACCGCCAGGCAGCGACCAGTGCCCCGCCTTGGGCTCAGCACCGCGCCGTGCCAACAGGATAGCCCCTTCACGCTCCACCAAGACGCCAACGCCCACGATAGGCGTGGGCGGATAGAGATCGGGCGACATTGGCTTGTATTTCCCCGGCGAGGGGGGATTAGTTGTCTTCCCAGTCGTCAAAATCTCCCCACTCTTCCTCGTCTTCTTCGTCGAAGTACTCTTCTTCGTCCCACTCCTCTTCCTCGTCGAGCTCTTCGTCCCAGTCCTCTTCTTCGTCCCACTCCTCCTCCCACTCCTCGTCCTCTTCCCCTTCCTCTTCATCTTCCCAGCCGTTATCCTCCCATGGCTCCTGGTCCGGATCATAGTCAGAGGACCACGCCTTGCCGAGCCACCGACGGGAATCATCACCTGCAGTCATCGCCTAATCCCTCTCCCACAATTGATGGAACCTTGGTTTCTAACTCGGCGCAAAGCTATCAAATTAAAAACTGAAAATCAACAAGATTTTTTCGCATTCTCCGAGGGCCAAGCGTATTGCGCGAAGAGCTCCTCCAACTGCTCGATCATACGGTCGATGGCGAAGCGATGCTCCACGCGGACTCGGCCGGCGCGCCCCAGGGTACGGCCCAACTCCGGCTCGCCCAGGAGTCGAGAGATTGCCGCTGCCAGGGCCTCTGCATCGGCCGGAGGAACAAGGAGTCCGGTCTTTCCGTGCTCCACGATTTCTGGCATACTGCTCACGTCGGTGGTTACCACCGGTTTGCCCGCGGCCATAGCCTCGATGAGCACAATCCCGAACCCTTCCCACAAGGAAGGGAGCACGAGCAGATCGATGCTATGCATGACGGCCGGCACATCGCTACGAAACCCGCACAGAATAACGGCCTCGGCGAGGCCTAGGGCAGCGGCTTGCGCCTCGATCCATTCTCGCAGTGGCCCTTCGCCCACCATCAGCAGTATTGCCTCCGGGTGACGCTTGTGGACCAGCGAAAACGCCTGCACCAGATAGTGGATCCCTTTGCGCTCGTCCAGTTGGCCCACAAACCCGACCACTTTCGCACGAGCAGGGATGCGGAGCTCGGCCCTGAGCAGGGGAGGCGCGGTCAAAAACGGAGAAGGGTCGATGCCGTTGTAGATCACCTCAATGTGCTCCGCTGGTAACCACGGCGCGTTCCGCCGCAAGGCGCGTGCGGTAGCCCAGGAATTGGCGATGACCCTGGAGGCGAGTTTGGTGTAGGCGAAACGATAGCGCCAGCGGTTCTTGAGTGGGTAGTCGATCCCTCGCCGAGGAAACACGGCTCGCACACCCGCAAGCCGCGCCGCAAGCCCGGCAAAGCGCAACTCCTTGTCCATGTTGGTCAGCACGACGTTGATCCGCAGGCGCTTGATGAGACGGTAGACTTGCACGATGGCCACAGGGTCAAAGTCACCGCGCATGGCCATGGTCGAGCACGGGATTTGCCGCTGGACTGCCTCGGCGGCCAGCCTCGTGCCCGGACGGCACAGAAGGTGCACACGGTGGCCCCGCTCCATCAGCAGCTCCAGCGTGCGCAACATCCACACCTCGCCGCCGCCGAACATCTGAATCGAATTGACAAAAAGGATGCGTAGGGGCGCCCGCGTCATGCTCATGCAAGGAGTCCTGCCAAGCGATGAATGTGCGCAGCAACCCGCCTGCTGTCGTGGTAGCGGAGGACCCACGCCCGGCCCGCCGCACCAAGTCTCTGCCGCAAGCCCGCATCATTGATCAGCCGCACCAGCTCCTGGCGCAGGTTACCGGCGTCAACGACCACGAACGGGTGGTCAGGGTACCGCTCTGCAAAGCCCGGCGCCAGGCATGAGCACACCGGAATACCCATGGCTAAGGCCTCAAGGGAGTTGATACCATAGCCCAGGTCGCCGAGCTGGTCCACGAAAATGTCGCACTCGGCCTTCCGCCGCAGGGCCTCGGCATAGGGCAGCTTTTCGATCAGCACCATCTCCACGCCCCATTCCTCTTGCAGAGCAACGAGCACGGGGATGATGACGTCGCTCCCTTTGGCTTTCCTATTGGTGGGAGCGTGACCAATGCGTAGGGGACCGGGTCGCCTTTCACGCCGGGGTTCAAAGCGCTCCACCTCAAACGGAAAGAAGACGTGGTGAATGGAGGGGTGTAACCTCAGGTGGTCAAATTCGACCGTGACGCGCACATCGGCGAGGGCATCGACAGCGGGAATAACGCCGCGAGTACGCAGGTCGCTGCCGGTGTAACAGCAGATGATCCGCTTGCCTTCCTTTTTCCGCTGGGCTATGAACCGGCCGTCCCTTGTAAACTCCAGCCCGCCATCCAACTGATACACGTCAAAGTCAGCGAGCCTATGCCGGCGCACAGCGCGGCGGATGGCGGGGCTCCAAAGAGCCTCCCGGAGGCGAACCAGCATTCGCTCGACCGGCCCATGGGGACGCCAGGTAGGAGGGAGCTGTTCAGGCACCCGCGCCACGTTGTCCACGCGCAGCCTCTCTGGGTCAGAAAAGAACCGTTTCGCCAACCGCGTGCCCCACCAGTCCAGCAACGGCAGCTCCAAGCAGATGTCTTCCTCAAAACAGCGGGGATCGCGCCCGAGGGTCACCAGCCGACTATAATGCCCCATGGCCCGCTCAGCACGCACCAGGGTCATGGGGACATCCGAGGTGTTGAATGGAGCAATATGGAGGATGCGCAGCGGCATGATAACCTCAGGCGGCGCGCATGGATAAAACCGCCCTCAAACAGCACGATGGAAGGTGTCGCGAAAGACCCCCTGTGCGCCGAACCCTTCTTTGAAATGGCCAAGCCCCCAGTTGGGCGCCATGTTTACGGTGAAAATGCCAAAGTCAAACCAGCTGAACCCCCTGCGGATTGCATCCTGGAAGATCTTGTAGAAAAGGAGATTGACCGGCCGGTAGTGCTGAAAGCCCTCGTCGTGGCTGATGTAAAAGGCCAGCGTGGTGCGCACGTTGCAGTCGAAGAGCACCACCCCCGCAATCATCCGCCCCTCCGCAAAAGCGCCCAACAGATGGATGCGCTCCGGAAAAAGGCCTTTGAGGGTGAGCAGCTCGTCGACCGTGTGCGTGGGGCGCACATTGTGCCGCATCTTCAGGTTCTTCTGCAAGATCTGGTAGAACTGAGCATAATCGTCGCACGGGCGCACCTCGACCCCCAGCTTGAGGGCGCGTCGGACCGCCCGCCGCGACTCGGCACTGAATGTCTCCAGTACACACTCAGGCGCGAAATTCAGCGGCACTACGCTGGAAATTTCCCGCTTCTTGTACACAAAGTTTCTCTGAAAAAGGGCAAAGTCGATGTAGTTGCTGGGCTTGGCCCAATAGACCTGCGGCGGATGAGTGAGCTCCACCACATCGAACTTCTGCCCATGGGCATAGTCCAAAAGGGCGTCTACCAACAGAAAGGCATCGCGGATGGAAAGGTCTGGCCGGACAACAAATCCGCCATAGGATGCCCCACAATGGGAAGAGAGAACGTTGGAGTTTCCGCGGTCCAGTCGCACCGCCGGCAGAAGCGCCAGTACCCGGCCCCGCTTCTTGAACACCAGCGAATGGTCCTCAAAGCGCCCAGGTGGGTGGTAGGAAAGAAAGCGCCGGGTATGGAAAATGGTGCCGTTATTGGCCGCCCAGACGAAGCGATCCCATTCCTCTGCGTGCTGATCCTGGTAGCGGGTAATCTCCACAGCCAAGTCCTCGTCTTCGGTGCGCTCCCACTTCTCACGCCCGCATGAGCGTGACCATGATCGCCTTCTGCACGTGCAAACGGTTTTCCGCCTCGTCAAAGACCACAGAGTGCGGGCCGTCTATCACCGCATCGGTGATTTCATCCCCGCGGTGTGCAGGGAGGCAGTGCATCACAATGCAATCGGGCGCAGCCATCGCCACCAGTTCTTCGTTCACCTGGTAGGGCCTGAACACCTTCTTACGCACTTCTGCTTCCGCCTCCTGCCCCATGCTGGCCCAGACATCGGTATAGATCACATCAGCCCCGCGCACTGCCTCCTTGGGGTCGCGGAACAGCTTCACCTCGCTCACGCCGGCACCTTTGGCGCGCGCCAAGATGGCTTCATTGGGATCGTATCCCTCAGGGCAGGCCAAGTGGAGCGTGAACGGAAGGCGTGAAGCCATATTCAGCCAGGAGTTGGCCACATTGTTGCCGTCCCCAACCCAGGCCACTTTCAACCCCTCCATCCTCCCCTTGTGCTCTATGATGGTCAGCACATCGCCCATCACCTGACAAGGATGAAGGAGGTCGGTCAGGCCATTGATGACCGGTACAGACGCGAAACGGGCCAGCTCCTCGATCACTTCATGGCCAAAGAGGCGCGCCATGATGCCATCGCAGTAACGGGAAAGGACGCGGGCCACATCCGCCACCGATTCGCGTTTGCCAAGACCGATCTCGTTAGGGCCCAAGTACAGAGCGTGACCGCCCAGCTGGAACATGCCCACCTCGAAAGAAACGCGCGTGCGCGCCGACGGCTTTTCGAAAACCATCGCCAGAGTCTTACCGCGGAGCAAAGGCTCACACTTGCCTCGCTTGGCGTCGCGCTTCAATTTTTTCGCTAGCTCTAAGGTGGCTTCCACCTCCCGCGAAGAGAAATCAGTTATGGCAAGAAAATCGCGTTTCACAGGTTCCTCCTCCGCTCACAGAATGTAGTGACTTAGGTCCTCATCTTCCACAATATCGCGCAGCGTCTCGCGCACCTTCTTTTGGGTGATGGTCACGCTCTTGATATTCTCGTCAGGGAGCTGGTAAAGGATGTCCTCCAACAAAGTGGTGAGGATGGTGTGTAGGCGGCGGGCGCCAATGTTTTCGGTGCGCTCGTTCACCTTGGTGGCGGTCTCGCTGATTTCGCGCAGGGCGCCCCGAGTGAACCTAATCCTCACCCCTTCGCTTTCTAACAAGGCCGTGTACTGCTTGATAAGCGCGTTCTCCGGCTCGGTGAGGATGCGCATAAAGTCCTCGGTGCTCAGGCTATGCAGCTCCACGCGAATGGGGAAGCGCCCCTGCAATTCAGGGATGAGGTCTGAGGGGCGCGACACGTGGAACGCACCCGAAGCGATGAAGAGGATGTGGTCGGTCCGCACCAGTCCGTACTTGGTGAGCACGGTGGTGCCTTCGATGACCGGCAGGAGGTCGCGCTGCACGCCTTCGCGCGACACATCAGGGCCGACCGCGCTCTTCTCGCCGGCGATTTTGTCGATTTCGTCCAAGAAGACAATGCCCGAATCTTCTACGCGGGCGATGGCCTCGCGTACCACCTCCTCCATGTCGATCATCTTCTGCAGCTCCTCTTGGACAAGGTAGCGGCGCGCCTCGGCCACTTTCATCTGCCGCTTCTTGACCTTCTTGGGGACCGCCGGGCCGAGAAGCTCCTGGAGATTGACCCCCATCTCCTCCACCCCGAGGGGGGAGATGATCTGCATCAGGGACATGGAGTCGACGGGGACCTCCAGTTCGACGGTGCGGTCCTCCAGCTGGCCAGCGCGGAGGCGGCGACGCAGCTTTTCGCGCGTGCGCTGCAGGCCTTTGCGTGGCCCAGGGTTATCCCCTTTGCCATCGCCTCCGTCGGGGAGCAGGAGCTCCAAGAGGCGATCCTCGGCCAGCTGTTCGGCGCGCGGCTCCAGCTGCTCGGCCTTCTCATTGCGCGTCATCGCCACCGCCAGATCCACCAAGTCCCGGATGATCGACTCCACATCGCGGCCCACGTAGCCCACCTCAGTAAATTTGGAGGCCTCGACCTTGATGAACGGCGCATTAGCCAGCTTGGCCAGTCGACGCGCGATCTCCGTCTTGCCCACGCCGGTGGGGCCGATGAGGATGATGTTATTGGGCATGATCTCCTCGCGCAACCGCTCGTCCACCTGGAGACGACGCCAGCGGTTACGCAGGGCGATGGCCACCGCCTTCTTGGCCTTCTCCTGCCCGACGATGTAGCGGTCAAGTTCCCGCACGATCTCTCGCGGGGTCAGCTGTTTCATTGGTCTTAGTTCCCCTTCGGCTCCCACAGCTTACAGCTCGATCATGGTGATCTTGTTGTTGGTGTAGATGCAGATGGAGGACGCCACCTGCATGGCCTCGCGCACAATCTCGCGCGCGCTGAGGGTGGTGTGTTTGATCAACGCGCGTGCCGCAGCCAGCGCATAGCCACCTCCCGAGCCCAAAGCCACTACCTCATCGTCAGGCTCGATGACTTCGCCGTTGCCGGAGATGATAAAGGTTTGCTTCTTGTCCATCACCGCCAAGGAGGCGTCCAGGTGACGCAGGTAGCGGTCGCTGCGCCAGTCCTTGGCCAACTCTACCGCGGCACGCCCCAGATTGCCGTGGGCTTCCTCCAGCCTTCTCTCGAAACGGTCAAACAGGGTGAGGGCATCGGCAGCCGCACCGGCAAATCCCGCAAGCACCGTATCGTTGTAAATCTTGCGCACCTTCCTGGCGTTGTTCTTCAGCACTGCATCGCCAAAGGTCACCTGACCATCCCCAGCCAGGGCCACTTCCCCCTTATGGCGTACGCCTAAGATCGTGGTAGCACGCACCTTGCCACACCCCCATCCGCTGTCACATGGGCCACGCCTCATACGCACCTCAAACTCCTCCCGTCTCCTCTTCAAAGGCCTCGCCGCAAGCGGGCGATAGGAATCATCATCTGTTCGCGATATTTGGCCACCGTCCGTCGGGCCACGTTGTACCCTTCGGCCTTGAGCATCTCCGCGATTTTCTGATCGTTAAGCGGCCTCTTTGGGTCCTCCTTCTGGATGATCTCCTTGATGCGGTTCTTTATCACCCGATTGGAAACATCCTCACCATCATCGCGGTGAATCTTCTCGCTGAAAAAGTATTTGAGCTCGAAAACCCCAAACTCCGTTTGCACATACTTGCCGTTGGTAACCCGGCTGACCGTGGAAATGTCCATGCCAATGTCGTCGGCAATGTCTTTAAGAATCATCGGCTTGATGTGTTCCGGGCCATACTCGAAAAAGTCGCGTTGGCGGCGGATGATAGCTTCCATGACGCGGATGATGGTCTGCCGCCGCTGCTGAATGGAGTTAATCAACCAGCGCGCCGACTCCAGTCGTTGGCGGATGTAGTCCCTGGCTTCCTTTGGGGTATTCTTCTTGTCCGCCAACATCTGCCGGTATGACTTGCTGATGCGCAGCGAAGGGATGTTCCAGTCGTTCAGAATAACCTTGAACTCCCCATCCTCCTTGACGACCGTCATATCCGGCACAACATAGTTGTCCTCGTAGGCAACATAGCCCTCCCCTGGCTTCGGGTTGAGCTTTTTGATCTCCTCAATGGCCTCTTTCACCTCGTCTAGCGACACCCCCAAGGTCTTGGCCAGTTTTTCGAACCGCAGGTTCTTGAAGTCATCAAAATAGTCCCTGATGATGGTCACTGCCAATGGGTGGGGATCCTCTTGTTCGAGCAGCTGGATCAGGAGGCACTCCTGAAGGTTACGGGCACCAATGCCAGGAGGGTCAAAGTGCTGGATGACCTCCAGAACCTTCTCCACCACCTCCGGATCCGCATCGAAGGTCTCGGCCACGCTGTCCACGTCGGTGGCCAGGTAACCGGAGCTGTTGATGTTCCAGATCAGGTGTTCGCCAATCGCCATCTCCTGGTCGCTCAGGTCCGTCAGGTGCAGCTGGTTGAGCAGGTGGTCGGTCAAAGTTTCCCGATAGACCTCCGGCCGCTCGAACTGCTCGGCGTCCTTTTCCCTGGGAATCCAGTGCTCGTAGGAATCTTGGTCGTTGAGCACGGCCTCCCAGTCGATCTCTTCCTCCTCTTTCTGGTCGTGGATGGTGTCGTAGTCGACCTCTTCCTCCTCGTCGGAATCTTCGGGCTTTTCCAGCTCCAAGGTCTGCTCTGGAATCTCCTCCTGCTCCAGCTCCTCTTCCATCTCCGTGTCGATCTCCAGAAGAGGATTGGTCTCCAGCTCCAGGTTTATGCGGTGTTCCAGGCTCAAGATAGGCAGTTGGAGCAAGGAAGAAAGCAGCACCTGCTGCGGTGACTGCCGCAGCTGCATGGACAGTCTCTGAGACAGGTTTACCATGCGCTCTGCACCTCCTTCCTTGTCACCCCGCAGAAGACTCCGCGCTCCACCTCACATTCCCACATGACGACGCTCACCGATTTTGTGTTCCGATAATCCTCACCACGTGCTTTGCAGTTGACAACCAACTTTCTCCCTTTACACCTATCGACATCCCCCCAACCAGCTACCGGTCCAAGCGGAACTTCTCGCCCAAATACAGCTTCCGCGCCTCGGGGTCATTGGCCAGGAACTCGGAGGTCCCTGACTTGAGCACGACCCCTTCGTACAGCAGATAGGCACGGTCGGTAATCGACAGGGTCTCGTGCACGTTATGGTCGGTAATCAAGACCCCGATGTTTTTCTCCTTTAGACGGGCAACGATCCCTTGAATATCCTCAACGGCAATCGGGTCCACACCGGCAAAAGGCTCGTCCAAGAGAATGAACTTGGGCCTGGTGACCAGGGCACGGGTGATTTCTGCCCGCCGTCGCTCGCCGCCGGAAAGGGTGTAAGCCTTGTTTTTGGCCAAGTGGGCGATGTCCAGCTCGTTGAGCAGCTCCTCCAAGCGCCGGGCGCGCTCCTCGCGCGTGAGCTCCATGGTCTCAAGAATTGCCAGGATATTTTCCTCCACCGTCAGCTTGCGAAAAATCGACGGCTCCTGGGACAGGTAGGCAATGCCCATCTGTGCGCGCCGATACATGGGCAGATTCGTGATCTCCTGCCCATCCAGGAAGATCCTGCCCGCGGTGGGGCGAATCATCCCGGTGATCATGTAGAAGGTGGTAGTCTTGCCGGCGCCGTTTGGCCCCAGGAGGCCAACGATTTCGCCTTGCCGCACCTCGATGGAGACGCCATTGACCACCTTCCGCTTGCTGTAGACCTTGACAAGGTCCTCGGAGCGGAGGAGCATGCGCTGGTCAGAGCCTACGGTCTGCCTCATGCTGCTGCGTGTACTCTCCTTTCACGTTGCCGCCTGTGGCCACACCTTCCAAGTGGGGCGGAAAGAACACCCCTGCTGTCTTGCCGGGTGAGCTCTCAATCCGTACTCTTCGCAGCTTGCCCTCTTCCAGGGCCAACACTATCCTATCGCCGCTGATGCGATTGATGCCCTTGAACTCACCTTCCTCCACCACGTGGTACAGGCTCGTGGCCTGCTCCTCGATGGTCATCTGCCGAATCTGCTCATCGACCACGTCCATGGTCACGCGCTGTCCGGTAAGACGATTGACCCGCACCTCCGGGTTAAGCGAATCGCTGGGCGAAGTGATCAGCGCGTCGCCGTGCACGACGATGGTACGCACCTGCTGGCCGCTCAATTGCACTTCAATAGTCACTCCCCGGAATCGGTCGTGACCGTACCGGCCGTGTGGCGAAGCGGTGAGCAGGATCCGCTTGGTATCATCAAAGTACTCTGCCTTGCCACAGCTGACGTGGAGCCTTCCCCTTGTCAGCGTGACGCTGTCGCTGACCACGGCGCGAGCACCAGCGTCGAACACCTCCATTGTCTCGCCCGTGAGCACCAGCGGGTCCTGGCCAGTGGTGTCGGTCTTGACTAGGCGCGGTTGCCCAATTGCCCGCGCGTACCCAGTGGCGCGAAAGTATTCCAAGCGTTCGCAGCTGAGGCTGGTGAAGCGGGCAGTGTCCACAAGCATCACCCGCCCCTGGGCGACCGCCCGTTCCTCCAGCTCGAAATACGTCAGGCGCTCGGCAGCCAGCTTGCGGGTGCTGTCATAGACGACCGGGTTCCCTTCGGCCTCCTCCACGCGGGTAAACTCGTTGTAAGCCACCCGCTCTGCGTGCAACCGGCGGCGGCCCGTGTCGATGCGGACACGCCCTACCAGAACCACCGTACCTGCTGCCTCGTCCCGCAGGGCCTGATCGCATGCCATGCTCGCCCTGCCCTGACGAAAGAGCACATCCCCTTCCAGCCGTTGCAGGACCCTCCCCGCGATTGTCTGGCCGGTCAATCGCTGTGCATGGACCAGGCGAAGGCGTTCGTCTTGACCACGCGCACCACCGACAACAAGAGCGGCCACCATCGCGGCACACGCCAGGGAGCACCACCCGCTGCCAACACCCCCCTCCATGCCCTGTTTCCCTGCCAAAATTCGCTCACTGCTCGTGGTTCGGCGTGCCCACCCTGTGCGACTCCACAGTGTCGCGCCGAGCCCGCGCAGGCTGCAGCCGTCGCTCAAAGTCCAAGTCGATGGCACGCTGGGTCACCCCGCGGGGTTCGTAGAAGACATAGTTGCTCAGGTTCTTGTCTGACTCGAAACCTTTACCGTACAGCGTGTCGCCGACTGCGCGCACAATCATCACCGGCGCGTCAGAGTAGACCTTATCGTTCGCCTTGGTATAGAAAAGCCTCTCGGTGCGCAGCACAAGCCCGCTATCCGAAACCACGACTACGTTGCCATGCGCCTCGAGGTCGTAGGTAGCCTCATGCATCACGCCCGAGTCGGCCGTGACATGCGAGAGATGGCTCCCCTGCTCATTGTACAGGTCCACCTCGATCCCTTGATCGAAGCGGTACAGCTGGTCGTTCTTGTATTTGACCATGTGTCCGTAGGCGACCACTGCTGTCAACCTGCCATCCTTGGTGCTCACCACCCGGGAAGACCACCCCTCTTGTTCTACAGGTCTGCCTTCGGCCGGACGGGCAACCGGCGGAGGCGTGTCACGATGGGAACACGCCACCAGTAACATCGCAGCCACGACTGCAGTGAGCATTAACCTCACGAGACGCCGGCCTCCAATAGGTCATGGAGGTGGATCATGCCCACCGGGTGGTTCTCGGGATCTACGACCACGATCTGCAAGATATTAAAGTCCTCCATCACCCGCAGGACGTCGATCGCCATGGCGCCAACTGGCACCGTCTTCGGTCGGTCATTCATCACATCCGCCGCCGTGAGGGTGCGGATGTCAAAGTCCTTCTCCATGAGCCGCCGAAGGTCGCCGTCGGTGATGATGCCGCGCAGCACGTCCTGCTCGTCCACCACGCAGGTACCACCGAACCGCTTGCGGGTAATCTCCAAGATGGCCTCGCGCAAAGGTGCCCGGAGTTGCACCTTAGCGACGTGCTCACCGGTGAACATGACGTCGTCGACCTTGAGGCGGAGTTTCTTGCCCAAGGAGCCACCCGGGTGGAGAAACGCAAAATCTTCAGGGCCGAAGTGGCGCCGCTCCAGCACCGCTACCGCCAGGGCGTCTCCCATTGCAAGGGCGGCAGTGCTACTGGCAGTCGGGGCAAGACCGTTGGGGCAAGCCTCCTCCTCCACACTCACGTCCAAGACCACATCGCTCCGTTCAGCCAGCGCTGAGCGCAGGTTACCGATGATGGAGATAATGGGCACACCAATGCGGCGCAGCGCCGGAAACAGGCGCGTCAGCTCCCCGGTATTGCCGCTCTTGGACACAAAGATAACCACGTCATCTTTTCGCACCAGCCCCAGCTCGCCGTGGACTGCCTCGGCCGCGTGCATGAAAATGGCGGCCGTCCCGGTACTGGTCAAGGTAGCAGCAATCTTCGAGGCAATGATGCCCGATTTGCCCATGCCGGTCACAATGACCCGTCCTCGACAGGTACACAAAAGGTCCACGGCCCGGACAAAGGACTCGCCCACCCGGTCAACCAGCGCCTGCACGGCTCGTGTTTCTATCTCCAAAACTCGCCTGCCCGCGGCGATGGCCCGCGCGGCCTCCTCCCCCGAAACAGGCAACGGCGACACCTGAGCTCTCATGGTCAACTCACTTGGGAAAAGGGGTTACGCCTTCGACAACCACGTGTACCGAATCAACGCCCGGGGGGCCCGGGTGACTAAGCCGGTACCCTTTGACCACCAGGGTCTTCGGTCCGGACAAACCGTCAAGGCTCCAGAGAAACACATACAGGTCCCCATCTGCCGCCGTATCGGTGAAATGCAACATGCCGTTCACGAAAAACTCCACGCGCTCGATGGGACTTGTGGGGTGCGTGACACGCGCCTCCACGCGATAGCTGCCCAGCCCAGGTAGGGCTTGTCCCTCTGCTGGCCTGAGGATGGTCACCTGGGGTGGCTCTTCGCTTGCCACCACGATGGTGACCCCGTCGCTGGCCTGGGCCCCATTCTCATCTTTCACAGTCGCGGTGAGCCGGTATGAGCCTGGTTGCGTCGGGCTTTGCCACACGGTCCGCGCCTCTCCCGCGGGACCAACAAAGCTCCCGCCTGTGCTGTTCCACTGAAAGGAGAGCCGATCGCCGTCTGGGTCTTCAGCTTCTACCATGACGGTCGTGGTGTCGCCCGGGGAGAGGTCGTAATCCATGGCAAAAACCCGCAGGATCATCGGTGGCCTGTTCGCGAGCTTCTCCACAAGACTGCACCCAAACATTACCAGGGCCAGGCCAAGGGTTGGGATTATTCGCGCCCGCAACGCGCGGCCTCCGTGTTCAAAGCCCCACCGCGGTGACCTGCTCCACCACCCGCGCTCTCTCATCCCGAGACTCTACAAATACAAGCAGCCAATTCTTGTCCCCGTTCAGCACGTTCCCCGGTACACGAAAGGTAGCCTGCACCACTTCACCTGGCTGTAGCACGGCAATGTGCTGTCCGGGAAGCAGGGCCTTCACCACGTTGTGGTGACGGTCGACTCCGGCATCTTGAAGGATCAAAGCGCGCACCATCACGCCCTCTGCCGGCGTCGAGCCCAGACGCGCCAGGCTCACCTGGATCTCCTTATCCTGCGTACCGCGCCTCGCCTGAGCTTCAATCGTGAACAGGCTTGGCGTTGCGCTGCAGGTATCAAACTGCCGCCGATACCGCTCGTAGGCAGTACTCACGCTATGGGCTCCCTGAACGCGCCCCGCACTGCCAGAGAAAAAGACATCAGGGATGCCCAGGCCTTCAGAGGCCAGTTCTTCGTAGCGCAACCGCGCTTCGGCCAGTGCATAGGAGTCCACCCACTTTCCAGGGTTGGACAGGTGATACTCTGCCACCAGCAATGAGGCGGTGCCTACCTCCGCTTGGAGCTGGGCCAGTGCGTCCAAGGCCTGCGGGCAATAGAGGGCGCTGGGGTCATCGCTGACAAACGCCTCCGCCAGCACCACCCGTTGCCGCTGGCTGCGTGGGTTCTTAGGGTCCAGCGGGTTATCCCGCGGCATGTCGCCACAGTGGTTCGCCACCAGCAAGCCCACCGCCGCAATGTACCCCAGAACGCGCATACGTCACCAGCGAAGAGTCAACGCTAACCGCACTCCGTCCCCTTCCCACCGCGTCTGTAGCGCTACTTTTGCCTCGCTTAGCGGCTCTGCCGAAGCGACCAGATAATTGGACTCAGCGCTGTTCGCTGCCACCAGTGACAAACTCACGAGAGCCGATACGCCTGTCATGCCCAGGAGCACATTGCGCGCCTTGAGGTTGCCATTGGCCCGCTCATAGGCGCGGTCGAACTCGGCCAAGTGGGTAGCCTCCATGTACTCCGCCCGGGCATCGCGGTAATTGAGATGGGTGACCACCGCCGCCAGGCCGAAGAGGAGCGTAGACCCAATGGCAAATTGGGCCGGATAGTTACGCAGCCGCGCTTGCCGCAGGCGCCCTCCATTCCCAGTGAGGTCGTAGATGATGTTGTGCGCCAGCAATTGCACCATATGCGGCAAGGCACCGGATGCGTCCCCTTCCACCTTTTCTCCCAGCACCCGACCGGTGCTCACCTCCACGATGTGTGCATCCAGCCGCTGCCCACGAGCAGTGCGACTGATGGTGCCCTGAATCACGTAGCGCGCCCCAGCCATTTCCCCAACTACGACAGCCTCCTGCTCCTGAAGCACCCCGCTCTGCTGCAGCGCCAGCTCCCGTAACACCCCTTCCAGTGCAGTTCGCTCCAGCACCTGCAAATGCGGGGAGCGCGAGAGCTCGGTCTTCAGCATCTCTGACACCACGCTGCCCAGGGCATCCCACGACTTCACCCCGCTGGCGTTGTGAAACTCCAGCACCGCCACCGTGACGCTTGTTTCCTGTCCCGGAGCCTGGAGGACGCTCCAGGCTAGGGCGAAAAACACCATGAGTATGCGTCGTATCGCCGAGGCACGCACGGGCCCCTCACGAGATTGGCTGTTTGTACTCCAGCTCGCGCCGCAGCTCGTCTATCCGGCGCAGATGAATCAAAAGGCGCTCCAGTTTATCTAAGGGCCACATACTGGCCGCATCGCACAGCGCCTCGCTGCAGTTGGGGTGCGTCTCGATAAAGACGGCCTCGCAGCCGGCGGCCACCGCCGCGCGCGCTAACCCCGGCACAAACTCCGGCCTCCCTCCTGCCGGGTCACTGGAGGGCACCCCATACACGCGAATGGCGTGCGTCGGGTCGAAGACCACCGGATAGCCCAAGCCGCGGAGCACCGAAAAGGAGCGAAAATCCACCACCAGGTTGTGGTAGCCGAAAAACGTGCCCCGCTCAGTGAGCAAGATATTGTAATTGCCCACCCATTCCACTTTGCCGATGACGTGCTTCATGTCGGCCGGGTCGAGGAACTGGCCCTTTTTGAGATTGAGCGGCTTGCCCGTCCGTGCTGCGGCAAGCGTGAGGCTGGTCTGCATCGACAAGTAAGCCGGAATCTGGATCACATCCAGGACCTCGGCTGCAGGGCCCGCCTCGTGTTGGTCGTGAATGTCCGACAGCACCGGCACGCCCAGCTCTGACTTCACCTTCTGCAGAATGCGCAACCCTTCGTCCAATCCAGGGCCCTGGTACGAGGTAGCCGAGGAACGATTGTCTTTCAAGTACGACGACTTGAAAATAAAGGGCATCCCCACTCGTTTGGCTATCTTCTGCACCTCCGCCGCCGTGCGCAACACCAGCTGCTCCGACTCAATGACGCACGGTCCTGCAATAAGCGCCAGGGGCTCATCAGGCCCAATCTTGATGTCGCCAACTACGACCGTTCGCACCGCGACCTGCTCCTTACCTATTCATTGCCCTGTGCGCCGCGGCTGTTCTTGTGCTTGAGCGCGGCTCCTACAAAAGCCCGGAAAAGAGGGTGCGCCTTCAGCACCCGCGACTTGTACTCCGGATGAAATTGCCCCGCCACAAACCAGGGATGCCCGTGCAGCTCAATCATCTCCACAAGCCCGGTTTCCGGGTTTCGCCCGCTCACCACCATCCCCTTCTCCTGCAAAAGGGGCACGTACTTGTTGTTTACCTCGTAGCGGTGACGATGGCGTTCCCGAATCGTGGTCTGCCCATAGATCTTGGCGGCCAATGAACGTTTGTCCAGTTCGCAGGTGTAAGCTCCCAGGCGCATTGTGCCACCCATTTGGGCAACTTGGGTTTGTGTTTCCATCAAATCAATAACCGGGTAAGGGGTGGCCTGGTCGAACTCACGGCTATTTGCCCCCTGAAGGCCGCACACGTTGCGCGCAAACTCGATGACGGCACATTGCAAACCCAAGCAGATGCCGAAGAAAGGCAGGGCATTCTCCCTCGCATACCGGACCGCAGCGATCTTGCCTTCGATGCCGCGTTCGCCAAAGCCTCCGGGTACGAGGAGCCCGGACACATCATCAAGGCGCCCCTCTACGCCGGTCCTTTCGATCTCCTCGGCATCGATCCACTTCAACTCCACGCGTGCATCGTGGTCCACGCCCGCATGCACGAACGCCTCCACGATGCTCTTGTAGGAATCGCGCAGCCCAGCGTATTTGCCACAGATGGCGATGCGCACAAAGGCGCTAGGATTTTTCACCTTGTGCACAAAGGCCTTCCAGGTAGCCAGGTCGGGCTTGTCGCACTTGAGGTTGAGTAACTCGACGATCTTGTCGGTGAGACCGCCGCTTTCGAAGACCAAGGGCACCTCGTAGATGGATTCTACATCCGGGGCCTCGATGACGGCATCCGGGGCCACGCTGCAAAAGAGGCCGATTTTCTCCCGCTGCTCGCGGCCCAACGGCACCTCCGTACGACAGAGAAGGATATCGGGCTGGATGCCGATTTCGCGCAGACGCATCACCGAATGCTGGGTGGGTTTGGTCTTCAGTTCGCCTGCTGCGCGGATGTAGGGCACCAGCGTCAGGTGGACATTGAGGGCATTCTCCCGTCCCACCGCTAGGCAGAACTGCCGTATCGCCTCCAGAAATGGCAAACTCTCGATATCGCCCACGGTGCCGCCGATCTCTGCGATCACCACGTCAAAGTGTTCACCCTCCGGCGCCACCTGGAGAATCCGGCGTTGGATCTCGTCGGTGATGTGGGGGACGACCTGCACTGTCTTGCCGAGATAGTCGCCACGCCGCTCCTTGCGGATGACCGTGTAGTAAATCTGGCCGGTGGTGGCATTATTTCGCGCCGAGGTGTCGATGTCCATGAAGCGCTCGTAGTGCCCCAGGTCAAGGTCGGTCTCCGCGCCGTCGTCAGTGACGTACACTTCGCCGTGTTGGTATGGACTCAGCGTTCCCGGGTCGACGTTGATGTAGGGGTCGAACTTGATTATGGTCACCTTTAGGCCCCGCGCCTTGAGCAGCCGACCAATGGAGGCAGAAGCAATACCTTTGCCCAAGGAGGACACCACGCCGCCGGTAACAAAGATGTACTTGGTCTGCTTGGCCCCAGCTACCATCCTCTCCTCCTCACCTCTTCCCGCACTCGCTCCAAGTCCTCAGGGGTGTCAACGCACAGGGGTACGCTGTTGGTAATCCCTACACGGATGCGATAACCGTGCTCCAAAACACGCAGCTGTTCCAGCTTTTCTGCCTGCTCCAAGGGCGTCTGGGGCAAGGTGGCATATTTGAGTAAGAAACTGCGTCGAAACACGTAGAGGCCGATGTGATTGTAGAACGTGCAACGTTTGAGCCACTCCTCGGGCGAAGAGCAGTCCCGCACAAAAGGGATAGCGGCGCGCGAGAAATAGAGGGCGTACCCTTTGCGGTCAAGGACCACGCGCACGGTGTTGGGGTCAGCAAGCTCGGCTGGGTCTTTCACCTCGCGCGCCAGGGTTCCTACCACCGCCTCGGGGTCGTCGATGAGGAGCCGTACTGCTTGGTCGATCGCCGCCGGCTCGATGAGAGGCTCATCACCCTGGATGTTGACCACGATTTCCACCGGCATGTCCCTTGCCACCAGGGCAACGCGGTCTGTGCCTGAGGCGAGGTGACGCGGCGTCATGGCCACCTCGCCGCCAAAGGCGCGGACGGCCTCCTCGATGCGCTCGTCGTCTGTGGCCACGATCACTTGCGACAGGAGCGCAGCCCGTTGCGCCCTCTCGTACACCCACTGGATCATGGGTTTGCCAGCAATGTCAGCGAGGGGCTTGCCTGGGAAGCGAGTCGAATCCCACCGCGCCGGGATGATACCTACTGCACGCATCGTGCGGCCTCACTTCACCTTGGGCACACTGAAGAAACCGGCGCGCGTCTTCGGCGCCAACGCCAGTGCCTCCTCACGCCATAGCCCAGGCCTGACGAGGTCCGTGCGCAACTGGCTAACCGCGACAGGAACCTGCTCTAAAGGTGGCACTTCAGCCACTGACACCTCATCAAGCGTTTTCATGTACGCCACAATGCGCGAAAGCTCTGAGGCCATGAGCTCTTCGTCCGGCCCGAGACGGAGGTGCACCAGCTGAGCAAGGTACTTCACCTGTTCGAGCGTGACCTGCAATGCGTTCTCCAGGACAACTCCATAACCCCACACTCGTCAAGGCCGTCCTAATATAAGAGAATTGCCCCTTATTGTCAAGCTCCTTTTCCCGGCTGTGGCATAGTGTTTGTAAGGGAGGAGAATTGCAGGGAGAGCGCCCCGCGGCGGGAGGTAGAAAGGCGGATGCACGCGCGGAGCGGCCCTGCACTTTCCTGCGCGCAGGGCCGCCCGCGGGTAGACTACTTGACGAGCCGGAGCGTGGACTTGATCTCCTGGCTCATGGGAATAGTCATGTCCATGGGGCCACTGACTGCAGCGGTGCCTTCCATGAGTCGTTCGCTGACCACCTCCAGAAGAGTGCCTGTCTTATAGGCAAATAGAAAATAGCCGCTTGACTCACCCTCCCCCTCAAAGCTGATGTTTGCCCCCATCTGGCTTCCTTGCCCGCCGACGGTGAAGGTGCTCTGCGAGTTAACCTTCAGGCACTCCTGCCCGTCGCAGACCGTCTGCTCCGCCACGGTGTAACGCGTCTTTGAAGAAAGGAGAAGGTCCACTCCCGACTGCTTCATGGTATCGGTGCGCGTCTCCTCCCAGGTATCGCCGATCTTCACCGGCTGCGCCGGCAAGGCGACCAGCAACTCCCGGAATTGCGCGCCCATGTCCACCTCCTGGCCCATCACGTTGAGCTTAGGGAGTTTGTCGAAGCCGATTCTGGCTATGATCTTGCCCTCCGGCGAAGTGACCAGCTCGGCACTCTTGCCCACAAGCTCCTTGCCATCCATGGTAAAGTCGCCCTGGGGACCCTTGCCCGTGGTGAGAAACTGATTGAAGGTGATCTGCCAGCGTACATTGCCCTCGGGAGAAGAACCCAGAGAACGCAGCGTCCAGCCAAAGTCCTGCACGGTGTTGACCTGCATCTCTTGACCCATCATTTCCTGGGTCATGCGGCTCTCGTTGTGCATCTGGTAGGTCAGCGCCTGCCCTTTGGCTGCACGGTAGCTGAGAATGAAGCCCGTCTCCGGGCCGCCGTAGTTGAACGCCTTCGGCCCCGCACAGGCAACAACTAGCACCGCTGCCAGCATCAGCCCCCAACCGTAGCGGTACGCGCGGTTAATAGGTTTCATGTTTCCTCCTTGAGTTAGGTTCATTGCCATCTACTTGTCTAGCGCGAGCGGGAAGCGGGGCGCTCAGCCTCGGAGGTGCTCTCACTCACGTCGACAAAGTCGGGGCGCTGCGCATCATTGGCCACCAGCCACGCGGTGGCAAAGACCAGTTTTCCGACCCGGGCCATCTTGCGCGGGTCCAGCTTGTCTACATCGTCCGTGGGCCTGTGCAGGTCCGGGTGGTCGCCGGTATTGAAAAACAGCACGGGAATCTGTTTGCGATAGAAGGAGTAATGGTCACTCTGCCGGAAGTAGCGATCCCATTTGTACGAGAGCTCCATCCCCACCAGCGTGTTGGCCTGTTTGTTGAGCTCCGTGAGGCGGGAACTGGTCTTGCTCCCGATGATGGCCACCATGTTCGAGTCATTGCGGCCGATCATATCCAGATTCAACATTGCCACCGTCTTGTCAAGTGGCAGAAGCGGATGGTCAGCGTAATAGCGCGAACCGAATAGCCCCTTCTCCTCACCCGCGAAGGTAATGAAGAGAAGGCTGCGACGTGGCCGCTCTCCACTTGTTGCGAATGCCTGCGCCACCTCCAACAGGCCAGCGGTCCCAGAGGCATTGTCGTCGGCGCCGTTGTAGATGGTGTCACCCGGGGCGCCCACGTGGTCATAGTGCGCGCCGACGACCACCACCTCCTCCTTGAGCGCGGGATCAGCGCCCTCCCAGTAGCCGGCAACGTTGTACACCGAATCCACCTCGGCGCTCAGCGTCACTTGCAAGCGAACCCGCTTGTCAGCGATGGGGAACGAGTGCGGCTGGCACTTTTCGTCGATCAGCCTCTGCCACTCCGCGAGATTCTTACCCGATTCGGCGAGTAGGTACTCGGCAAGTTCGCGCCCCACGTAGGCCGCCACAAGCTGTCCCTCTTGGCCTCCGGCCAGGGTAAGCGGCGGTTTGATGTTAGCAGGCGGACGGTTCATGAGCTCAGGCCACACGTTGGGCGGCCGCCGGAAGCGGGAGTTGTTGGGATTCCTCACCAGCAGCAGCCCTATCGCCCCGTGGTCGATGGCTATCTGGGCCTTGACCAGTACCTTGCAGTACTCCGTGTCCTTAGCGCCGTCAAACACACTGGTGCTGTCCTTCTCCTGCGGCTCTTGGCTCATCACTAGCACGTATTTCCCCTTCGCGTCCAATCCCTGGTAATCGTCGTAGCCGAATTCTGGCGCAGTGATGCCATAGCCGGCAAAGACCACCGGTGCCTCCACTTGCCGGCTGCCCGAAATGTGGATGGGCACAAAGTCCTCCTTGATGGCAAACTCCCGCTCCCCATCAGGGCCTATGACCACGAGCGAATTGGGCGCAGAAAGCGCCACGCGCTCCAGGGGAAACGGCACCAGGAAGCTGCGCTGGCGCGTCGTGGGAGAAAGGCCGTAGCGTGCAAACTCCGCAGCAATGTAGTCGGCGGCGCGCCGAAGTTCGGGACTGGGCGTATCACGGCCTCGCATCTCGTCACTGGCGAGAAACGCCACATGGGCATACATTTCTGGCGGCGTAATGGAGGCCAAACCGGCGGGTGGGACATCCACCTGTGGCCAGGCCACCGAGCTCAGGAGCAGCAATACACAGACAAATCGCAAAGTGCGCATCGACGACCCTCCCAAAATAGTGGATCAACGGCAAGCGATACGCTTCTCCGGTGCCGGGATACACGGCGCGCGAAATCGCCTGTCTATACGAGCGCGGCGGAGATTGGTTTCATTGAGCTCCACACTTTCGCAACAAAGGTATTGGAAAATGCGCACACTTTCAATAGCTTTCCACAGCAATTGACAGAACGTGGGCATCTACTCCTACCGTCCCTCGCACAGGGCGGAAGCCGCGGCCTGGCAGGGGCGACAGCGAAAGCTCTGGACTGTCTCACCATGGGCCCATCTGCCGAGCAGCGACCAATCTTCGCCCTTGCCCCAACAAAGAGCACGTGCCCACGCCCGGACAACCCTGATGCGGAGGTGACCGGATGCAGAACGTCGAACTAAAGGCGCGCTATGATGACCTGCAGCGCGCAGCGCGTGTGGCGCGCGCACTGGGAGCCACACGGCAGTGGCGCAGACGCCAAACCGACACCTACTTTGCCACGCCCAGAGGCAGGATCAAGGTGCGACGCGTACCGGGCCAACCGGCCGAGCTTATCGCCTACCACCGTGCGGACACCGCTACGGCACGGCCGAGCAGCTACCATATCTGCTCGGTGCCCGACGGCGCCGCACTCTGCCGCACTCTAAGCATGGTTCTCGACACGCTGGTTGTCGTCGATAAGGTTCGAACCCTCTACCTCCTGGATAATGTCCGCATTCACCTGGATACCGTGCGAGGTATAGGTTCCTTCATCGAGTTTGAAGCGGTGTTGTCGCATCCGCGACAGGAGGCCGCGGCCACGGCGCGCGTTAAAGAGCTCTGTACCCATTTCGGCATCACGCAAGAGCACATTGTGGCCACTTCCTATGCAGAGCTCCTCCTGGCCCGCAGTCGCACTTGAGCACATGGGCCCACTCCCCGCGAGATGGTTCACAGTCCCTCCTCGGCGATCAGGTAAGTCAAAATGGCCATGGCTGCGGCCCCCAGCTCGAATTCTCTGGGATGCACAGCAGCGAAGACGTCGTTCGCGGAGTGGTGGTAGTCAAAATAACGTTGGCAGTCAGGTACGTAGCCTATGAGGGCCTTCGCACCTTTGATCTGGGCGATGTCCGCGCCACTGCCGCCTTTGCGCACCCACTCGATAAGGGCAAGATGCAACAGGGGCAGCCACTGTTGAATGCGGGTTACCACGCTGTCGGCGCCATCCACAAAAAAACCTCGTGGGGTGAACGCGCCGCGATCGCTCTCGATGGCCGCTATGTGGCGCACCGCCGTAGAGTCCGCCCAGCTCGCGTAGGTGCGTGCCCCATCCAGGCCAAACTCTTCGTTAAGGAAAAAGACCACGCGCACAGTGCGCCGCGGCTGAACTCCCACCCTTCGCAGGAGGTCCAAAACCTCCAGCGCCTGGATGCATCCGGCACCATCATCGTGGGCCCCATCCCCTTGATCCCAGCTGTCGAAATGACCCGCCACCACGATCACTTCCTCCGGGAGCTCGCGGCCCGGGAGTTCGGCCATCAGGTTGTACGAGGTGGTGCGGCCTAGAGTGCGACACGACAGGCGAAGTAGGACCTGGACTTCGCGGTACCCACCGAGCCACGTGGCCAGTTTCTCGGCATCCTGCACCCCGATTGCCACTGCGGGGATCTCTGGCCCACGCTCCTCGTATCGCAGGGTGCCCACATGCGGGACGTTGTCAGCGCTGGTCGTGACTGAGCGCACTATGGCTGCCACAGCCCCCACGCTGGCAGCCACAGCTGGTCCCTCCACCCGCTGGTCCACAGCTCGACCATAGGCGGCGAATGTATCCACCAGGTGTCGCTCCATCGGCCGGTTGAAGAACACGATGCGCCCCCTCACCTCATCTGCTCTTCTGCGCACCTCCTCCAGGTCGTGCACCTCAACCACCGGAGCACAAAGACCCTTTGGTCCGGTGCCAACGCTGCCACCGAGGGCAGCTACCCGCAGGCGCCGGCCTTTCAATGCCCTGGGGGAGACCACTTCGGCCTCTTCCCGGCCGCCGCGTTCCCATCGAGGCACAGAGACCTCTTGTAGCTGCACATTCGCCAGCCCCAACCTCTGCATGGTGGCCTTGGCCCAACGAATCGCCTCCATCCCTTTGGCCGAGCCCACCAGGCGGGGACCGATTGCACAAAGCTCCCGTAAGAGGTGGTACCCCACCGTGTCCTCTAGCGCGCACATCACCACTCGCTGCGCCACGTCGGAGTGGCGCTCCACCTGAGCGTGCACGGGGACAACACCTGGGGAGGCGAAAAACACGCCAGCCGAGGCCATCAAGATCAGTCCATACCTTCCCATAGTGCGTGCTTCCTCACTTCCACTTGTCGCCGACCTAGTCCGCCTCTCTTGCCCGATGCCACCCACTCCATGAAGGAGGGGGTAAAAACCACTGCAGCGTCTGGTTCTGGCACCTACTCTATGCGCAAACCAGGCGCGCTTGCCATCTCCAGCCCCGACGCTCAGCGCACTTTGACCTTGGAAGTCCGTTCGTGCATGCATCCCCTCATCCCCCCGTCGTCACAATATTACCTTCCCATCTGGAAAAAAATTCGTTGACTTTTTGCAATATTTTGTGTAAATATGCCCTGAATTTCGTTCAGTAGAAAACAGCACCGCTTTGAATCAACGGCGGAGGACCCATGATCCTGCATCACCAGTTCATTCACAACGCCAAGAAATTGGGCAACAAGATGGCCATCATTGATCGCACTACTGATAAACGGGTGAGCTACTCAAAAGCCCTCATTGCCTCACTGATTCTGGCCAAAAAGTTCAAGAAATATCCCGAGGGCTTTGTGGGCGTGATGGTGCCCACCTCGGCCGGTGCATTTCTGGCCACGTTAGGGGTTATCATGGCCGGCAAAGTGCCCGTCATGATCAACTACTCCACCGGCGCGGCTGACAACTGCGAATACGCGCAGAACAAGTGCGGCTTCAAGACGATTGTTACCTCTCGGGCGCTCTTGGAACGTATACGCTGCCCCATTGTGCCGGGCATGATCTTTCTCGAGGACCTGATGGCGGAAATCGGCACTGCCGACAAGCTGACCGCTGCCCTCCGCTCTAAGATGCCGGTGGGTAGCATCATTCGTTCTTTGCCTCCTGCCGACATCGACGACAACGTCGTGATACTCTTCACCAGTGGCAGCGAAAAGGAGCCCAAGGCCGTCCAGCTCACCCATCGCAACATCGGTGCCAACATCCGCGACGTTCGTCAAGTGTTCGATCTGCGGGAAGAGGACGTGGTCATGGCCATCTTGCCCCTGTTCCACGTGTTCGGCTACACCGTGAACTTTTGGCTGCCGCTCATTGTGGGCATGACCAGCGTCACCTGCGCCAATCCTCTCGATTACAAGAACATCCCCACCTACATTCGCGAGGAAAAGGCCACCATGATCGCTGCCACGCCCATCTTCTTCGCCGGCTATCTACGCGAGTCCAAACCCGGCGACTTTGAGACGCTCCGGCTGTTAGTGGCGGGGGCGGACAAAACCCCCGACTCTTTGCGCGAAGGCTACTGGGCTAAGCACAAAAAGGTCCTGTTGGAAGGATACGGTTGCACCGAGACCAGCCCAGTGGTGTCGGTCAATACGCCGGAGCACAATCGCCCAGGAAGCATCGGCTTGCCTTTGCCCAGCGTGCAGGTCAAGATCGCCGACGTGACCACCGGCAAAGAACTCCCGCCGGGCAAGGAGGGAAAGATCTTGGTCAAAGGCGACTTGGTGATGAAGGGTTATTTCGGCGACTTGGAGGAGACCTCGCTGCGCATCCGCGATGGGTGGTACGACACAGGCGATATGGGCGTCCTGGACGAAGACGGCTACCTTTGGCATCGGGGGCGCCTCAAGCGCTTCGTGAAAATAGGCGGCGAGATGATCTCGTTGGTTCGCACCGAGACAGTCTTGGAGAAGCTGCTCCCGCCAGGGGTGAGTTGTTGCGTGGTTGAAGTCCCAGACGCCAAGAAGGGCGCCAAGATCGTCGCCGCCGTAACGCAAAAGGTGGACGAGCGCTCAATTCTCAAAGCTCTTGCCAAAGAACTGCCCGCCATCGCGCTGCCGAAGCAGTTTGTGGTCTTGCCAGACATGCCCAAGATGGGTAGCGGCAAGGTGGATTTTCGCACCGTGGGCCGCCTGGTGCGGGAGGCTATAGCTGGCTAAGTGGACGGTGACGCTCATTGGTTGCCAGGGCCTCCACTCCACCACGTGGAGGCCCTGTTTGTTTCAATCTGGCGCCGGCTTTGGCATCCCGAGGGCGAGAACGACCTGCTCTCACTTCAGCTCTAGGTAGTCGCGGTCCGGCAACTTGGGGAATGGCGCATGGGGCTCCCGCTGGTACCAGTAGGCGACTGAGGAGATATCGTCTTGCAGCGGCTGATACCTGCCCCCAGACTGCCAGCCTAAGGCCTGGATGGTTACCCTGAGATCTTTCTCGAACCGCACCGGGTCCATAATGTGCCAGCGGTAGAGCCCGAAGCGCTGCTGCGAGTTCCACAGGCCGTCAGGAGTAATCACCTGCGGCATACCCGAGTAGGGCGTTGTGTACTCGCGGTATCGGTCGTCCACTACAAACCCATAAGAGCCGCAGAAGTAGTCCTCGGTCCCTGTTCCACAAATCGTGGGGAAATCTTTGTCACCGTCAATGTAGAACTTGATCTCACCCTCGCCCCACCATCCGGTGCTGTGCGAACCCCAGCACACGTAGGTGCCCACGTAGTGGCCCCACCCTTTGACGCCGTCCAGAATGGTGTACACGGACTTGTAAGGCAAGGGATTCACCCGCCGGAACTGGGCGTGGAAGTAGGCTGCATCCTCGGGCACAGGGGTCAGCGTGTAATCGATCTGGTAGTAGAGGGTCATCTTCTGATCGTCCAAGTTCTCCATGGTTATTCGGCACGACTTGCGGAAAGGCATGACCCAGTAGCAGTTGAAGGCGCTCCCCGGGTTCACGCAGACCGGAAGCGAGCTCACCTGCGCATACCTGCCTAGACCACAGGCGAAAAAGTCGCCCACCGGCACCTCTACTGACGGCGTCTCCTCGCCATCCCAGTAGAATCGGAGGATGCTGAAGCGCCAGTTCCCGGTCGGGGTCATCCAAATGTGCTGGATAGCTCCCGGGCCCTTGATTTCGGCAAGGACAAAGGTCTGCTTCGGCTCAATGATGATGTACGGCGAAACCTTCCATCCCACGCCCAGGTCGCGCGCCGCGTGGGCCGCGGCTCCTTGCTCCAAGGTGGCCATTCCTCCCTTGCCCTTTTCGCCAGTAAAATTCTCCGGACTAATGGAGCGAGTTTGTGCCCGCGACAGAAGTGGGAGCGTGCCCAAGCCCATGGTCAAACCATCGAAGCCACCTTGTTGCGGCCATCCGCTAGCCACCGCCAGCGTGATCAGCGCGCTACTCATCCATGTCCATTTCCGGCGCATGGTCCCTCCTATGCTTTGGTCCGGCAAACTCCTCTACTCCAACAAGCAACCTCAGGGAATCGCGCGTTGGTAGATGGTGTAGGTCTTGGAGGGAACGGCGCCCATCATCTCCACCAGCCGGATTACCATGACGTTGTCCTCCAGGACCCACCCCATATCGCAATACTGGTACCCCTTCTTTTGCGCGTAGAGCTTCTGCTGCCAGAGCATGACGCCGTCCAGGCCCAGGCGACGGAATTTGGGTCGCACGCCTAAGTAGCCGAGCCGGAACCCTCTGGTCTTGCCTTTGGTGGCCAGCATCCATGCGGCGCGCAGCAGCTCACACCGTGGGCACCAGGGCGCAGGACGCATGCGCTCCACAATATTGGGCACACCGCCAAAAAAGGCCGCCGGCTCTCCGTGCACGTACAGAAAAATGAACAGCCCCTTGTCCATGATGAGCTGCATGTCATCCACAATTTTGTTGAACTCCTCTTCGGTAAACGGGACAAAGCCAAAGTTGTCCTGCCACGCTTCGTTGTAAATCGTCAACATCTCCTGCTTGCGCACGCGCAACGGCCTCTGGTCCCACCTCTCGATCGTGACCCCGTAGCGCTGGATGACTTTCTCGGCCACACGCACCAGCTTTTCCTCCATGGGTTTCATCACTTCCACTTCCCACGACTTTACTCTTTTGACCGGCGTGAACCCTGCCTCGCTGAGCAGCCGCGCGTAGTAGGGCTTGTTATAGTGGTAGTACATCACCGGACGAGATGCGAACCCTTCGGTGAGCAGCCCTGGGGTAGCCTCGTTCACCGGAAGGTTTTGCGGGCCGCGCATTGTGTCCATGCCACGCTCTTTGAGCCATGCCGCAGCGGCCTCGAGAAGCGCATTTGCCACCGCCTGGTCGTCAATGGACTCAAACTGTCCGAAGAAGCCCACTCGGTCCTGCCATCGCTCGTTGTGTCGACGATTGACAAAGGCGTTGCAGCGCCCTACAACTTGGCCATCGCGCATTGCCAAAAAGAACCGCATGTCCGCATGTCGGAAGAAAAGGTTCTGCGGCTCGAAGAAGCCGGTGATGCCAAGGAGTTTGAATCCTAAGTACTCGTAGTCAAGAAGGGGTATGTACTGCGAGTCCCCCCGGTAATGGTGCCAGTGAAAGTCAACAAAGCGCTTGAGGAGACGGCGGTCATCCCGGGTTCGATTGGAGAAAGAGACGATTTCCACGGGTGCGGTCCCCGTCTTGGGGGAAGCGAATGTGTTCATTGGTCCACCTCGGTGATTTTGGTCTGAACTTTCGGGCGATAATCGGGCCTCTGGCCAGCAAAATGCGCAGTTTCCCATCCCGCCCTTCTCAGGGTCTCTTGCGCCACTTCGAGCCGCGCTCTTATTTGCTACGAACCGTCAGGTCCCTACTGGCTTGTTCGGAACGTTGAGCACCCGTCAGA
Source organism: candidate division KSB1 bacterium (assembly GCA_034506335.1). NCBI lineage: Bacteria > Pseudomonadati > Candidatus Zhuqueibacterota bacterium. The sequence goes on along the minus strand of JAPDPR010000029.1, from coordinate 11,817 downwards.
GGCCGATCCACGGTGCCGTCGTCCCGCAGGTCGCGCTTCATGGTGGCCAGACGGTGCAGCATCTCGCGCGCGTCCCGGAAGCCGCCCACCGCAAGCCACACGGTCACCACCATGGCGATGGCGGTGCCCAGGAGTAGGTAGCCTCGCCAGAAGGAGAGCCATGCACTGTCCGGCACCTGGTGTGTCAGATTGTAGATGGTACCGGCCACAAACACGGCCACCCACAACCCACTCCAGGCGTAGGTGGCTATGTAGAGAGCCCGGTCCCCACGAGTAAACTCCGGTCCCATGCCGAGTACTTTCCATCCGCGCTGCGGGGTGGCGTCCACCTCCGTGTACTCCCCTGCGATGCGATACCGGCCCCGATGGAGCAGGCGGTCCATATCAAATGGCTCCCCGCGGTGAAAAAGCGACACGAGTATGTAGACGACTGTGGAGCTCACCATAGCGATGAACCAGCACACCTGCCCGTTGATGGGAAAGTCAGCAATGAGCTGTTGGAGGACGATACCCGCAACAGCCACAGTGGAGCCAGTGATCAAGGCTGCCCACGCGGCGGCAGTGGTGCCGCGCTTCCAGTAAAGGCCGCCGATGATGACTGCGCCCGATCCTCCGGCGTAAATCGCGCCGGTGATAGCAAAGAAGAGCAAGATGTACTCGCTCTGTTTGAATAGCAGGCTAAAAAAGAAGCTGAATACCGCCACGCCCAGGATTGCCATCCGCAACCATTTGATGTGCGCGCGCGGCTCCAATCGCCGCCCGCGCATCGGCACAAGTACGTCCTGCACGAAGATGCTGCCCCACGAGTGCAGGTAGGCCTCATCGGTGCTCACCAGGGCCGCTAACATCACTGCCACAAATGCGCCCAGCAAACCGTGCGGCATGAAGTGCAGCAACGCCATCGGTACGGTGAGCTGGCTGCGAACTGCCTTGTTGGCGATCCCGGAGAGCACCTGCTCGGTCTGCGCCGCGTGCTCGGCAAACAAGCCATGGTGCAGCACGGTGTAAGCGCAAATCGGCAAGAACAGGAGCATCATATTTTGAGGGAACCCCCGCCAGTTGCTGAGCACCCCAGCCATTTTCGCTTCATGCGCATTCTTCGCCGAGGCGTTGTATCCCTGCGTCCCCTGCCAGGAAAGAGTGCTGTAGACCGCACCATAGACCCCAATCAGAAAATACCAGAGGTTAAAGTGTTCCACCTTGGTGGTGTGAAACGGATTGATGAGCGAGGCATCAGCAGGCGCTGATTGCAGAGCCTGGGCGATATGGGCCCAGTCGAATACGCGCATGAAATAGAGCACCAGGACCAGAAACACCACGTTTGCGAAGAGCCCCTGAACAAAATCGGTGATAATGACCGCAATCTGCCCGCCGGCGAAGACGAAGGTAAGTGACAAAGAGAGCAACACGGCCATGGTGAGAGGGAAAGTGGAGATCTCCAGGCCAGCAAGGTGGATCGATTGCGGCAGGCCGCAGAAGTAGATGAAAAAGCGGGCACCCACCGCCGGGAAGATGCCGAAATTGATGATGCCGGAGACAAAGGCCAGGGTTCCGGCGAAAATGCGGAAGCGCCGGCTGTAGCGCATCTCGAAGAACTGCGCCATGGTGAGCGCACGCGTCTGACGAAAGCGGTAGACCACCCAGCCGGTCACAGTGATGAGTACGACGACCGGGGTCATCATAAAGCCCCACCAGGTCATAGGCAGACCGGCGTAATAGTTCATCTCAAAGGTAGCTACTACCGTGATGGCTCCCAGGGCGGCCATGCCCTGCGACACGCTGATGACGTAGCGACCGGCGGTGCGGCCAGCAGCCAAAAAGTCTGCCACGCTCCGCATGTGCGTCCTGCTGGTCAGCACCACCGCACCGGTCAGTGCCACCATCCCCGCCACGATGAACCAGTCAAGCAGGCTGAGGTTCACTTTCTCTTCACCTTCTCATTCCTTCCAGGTTCGCCCGTCCTGGGTGATCCACCATTGTTGGTGATCCCGGGTCTGGTAGCCAGCAACAAAGGTGTGAGGTCCGACAATGAGCTGCGCTTTCCCGTCTCGCACCTCAGGCACACCGAGGAGCCGAAGCTTGTTTGCGAATACACCGTGTGCGCTCCAAAAGTGCCATTGAGCGTAGTAGAGCTGCCGAAGCACCCACTTAGTCCTTTCGTGCTCGGGCACGCTGAACGGACACAGAGCGCTCCCTGCGGGAGCCGGGCAAAAGTGCACAAATCCCCACATTTCCGGGTAGTGCATGTTGATGACCCCTTGGGGCGACCAGACCCAGTTGTCCTCAGGGAGCGGTTGTTGAGTTTTCGGGTCTTTCACCTTTTCATAGCGCCCCCCTCTCACCTCGGTGTGCCATTCCACACGGGAGAAATTCACGCGCCAGTACTCGCCGGGCAGCGGTGGCCCAGGGTGGGCGGCGCACTCGCTCAGCACCACCCAGGGCATAGCAATTTCCACTGTCCACCCACTGTCCTCGTCTGTGGGATTGTTCAACGTTCCCTCCAGGCGCACCCCCACGCGCAACCCGCGGATATCCCAGGCGTTCACCGCCGGCCCCCCATCGCGATAGGGCTTGGGCAGAAGGAGATCCCAGGCCGTGCCCAGGGCGTTCACTTCCAGCTCGTAATAAAGGTGTGTGTCGCCGTCTGGGTCTATGAATACTTCAAAGTCGTTGTCGCGGAAGATGACCGTGTCCCGCTGCCGCAATGTAGCCCACAAATCCGGTTCCCGCAGCTCTGCGCCCACGTAGAAGCAGGAGTCGTCCCACAGCATCTTGGCGCGGGTCTGGAAGCGGGGCTTCTGTTTGTGTTCGCCTTCGATATCCACGAACTCCTCGGTCCAGGGAGCCAGCTGCCATGCGTCTTCGAGCAAGGCGCCATCGATGCTCAGGTTCCAGCCCCGCATACACACGTAGTGGCGGGGAGCCCACTTGATTGCAGGAGGCGGAACTTTGGAGCCCGCGGGCTTGCTCCGCGCGGCGCACAGCACTCCTGCCGCCATTGCCGCCGCCCACACGACAACGCCCAACCCCGGAAAAAAAGAGACCGTTGCCCTCAGCTTGCCTCTGCTGTGCTCCACGCCCACTGGTCACTCCAGATTCGCAAACAGCTTTTGCACCTGGTAGTCGGAACGCTGCTCAGCCCGGAGCCAATGTTCCATCACGGCCAGATGGGGCCTCAGCCACCGAGCAGCTTCAGCCGGATCGCGCGAGGGATCAGCCAGGGCTTCCACGGCCGCGGCCGTCACTAGCCAGCGCACCAGATCGGCAAATGCCTCCTTGTTGAACCAGAGCACGTCTTGATAGCGGTTCACACCAAGCCGCTGTTGTACCTCTTCGTCTCCAAAGAGGCGATGCAGGATCCGATAGGCGCGACCGCGAGCGGGCCCCGCCTCTTCGAACCACCTCTGGTGAGTAGTGAGTACCATTATCTCCCTAAGCCCCTCTTCCGCCCGAGGATCTGCAAAGCCCATCCGTTGAAAGGCGGCCAGTATCCGCTTGCCTAATAGCCATTCGTCGATGAAGCTCCGACTGCGCAACGCTGGCTCCTCTTCACCCGCCATTCGCCCTAGATCTCGCACGGCCAGCCAGCACAGGAGCACTGCCCAGGAAAAAGGCACATCGTCAAGCGTAGCAGTGATAAGTGCGGCGGCGCGGCCGGCCCGTGTGGAGCGCGACCGCCTCAGCTGTGCCACTAACTCCTCGAGGTGAACCAGCCCCGCGATGGCCTGGGAGGCTCGCTTTGCGATGATCCCCCCGATCTCCACGTCGCCCACTACCTTCGCGGCTTCGGCCAGAAACTCCTGAACCGACCCAACCACTACGGCAAGCCGATCGTCCCTCTTCCCATCCGGGTTCTTCACCGCAAGTATGAACGCCTGCACCACCTCCGGGCTGATGCACTTAGCGAAGGCCTCGTGCAAGGGGCGCAGGAACAACTCTCGCATGGCCTCCTGGATAGAGGGCACACCCCCGCCGTTCAGGAGGGCTTCCAGCTGACGATATCGCCCGAGGGCATCGTCCTTCACCAGACGAAAGTCCAGGAACACATGGTACTGGTAGCCTGCCAGTTCCACGTATAACCCCTGGTCCCACAGTCCCCGACAATTGCGCAGGTACTCAAGGCCGGTCACGTGGTCGCGAAATATGCAGTAGGAATCCTCCCCAGTGGGCAAAGCTAGCCCCTCGCCTAGTGACCTCTGCACCAATTGCCGCGAATCGGTCAGGTCAAGGAACCGCGCCGAGCTCTTGATCCAGCCCCATGCCCTCGTCAGCGAGTTGTTGTAGACGACAAGGGCCCGTTCATCGCCATAGCGGTTGGAATAAGCAAACACGTTTTCATTGACGTGCCCTTCGGGAGTAAAAAAATCGTACAGGACAAAGTTCTCCACGTGCGCGAATAGGTAGCGCTTCCGCAGCAGGGGGAAGATTTCGCGCTCGTGGCGGCGCACCAGGTCCCAATCCGGCTGTTCATCCCAATAGGCCCGGCGGTATTCCATCCCATACTTCTCGGCAAATCCCTCGATTTGGCCATGCCCGAACATGGGCAGACCTGGCATAGTGACCATCATCGTGCACACACCAAAGTACTTGTCCCCCTTGCCGAACTGCACCACGGCCGTCTGCTCGTCCGGGTTGTTCATAAAGTTCACATAGCGCTTGAGTATCTCAGGGTTGAACTCGATGGTGTTCTTGATCACGCTGCGGTACTTCTGGTTCTCCTCGTTCTTGAGCATGTTCATGAAGGCAGAGTTGTACACCCGATGCATGCCCAGGGTGCGGACAAAGTAGCCTTCCATGAGCCAGAAGGCTTCGGCAAGGAGGAGTGTGTCGGGGCTTTCGGCGGCTACTCGGTCCACCACCTGCCGCCAAAACTCCTCCGGCATCAGCATATCGAATTGCTCGCGCGTAAGTGCATGCTCGGCACGCGACGGGATGTCGCCTCCGGAGCCCGGCTGCGGAAACCACAGCCGCTGATAATGCCGCTTCGTCAGCGTCATCGCTGCGTCGAAGCGAATGATGGGAAACAGGCGCGCCACCCGGAGAATCGTCTGCATCACTGCCTCGCGCACCTCGGGCTTGAGGTAGTTCAGCTGCGCCGTATCGTTCCAGGGCATGCTGGTGCCATCGTTGCCGTGATAAATGTAGCGCACCTCCCCAGTGGCTGGGTCAACACGCTTGAATACTACTGCGGCGTCTGTCCGCGTGTAGTAATGGTCTTCGATGTAGACCTCCATGCGCCCGTCGGAAGAAAGATTGGGCCCGGTGAAGGAGTAAGAAGGGAAAGGTGGATAGGGGACGGAAATGAACCAATCGGGGTGTTCGACTACCCAGCGTGAATCGATGCCCATGTGGTTGGGTACCATGTCGCTGGCCAAGCGGATGCCCCGCTGCCAGCACCGATCAACCAGCGAACGCAGCGCCTCCTCACCGCCCAGTTCGCGCGCCACTTGATAGTCGTACAGCGCATAAGCCGAGGCTTCCGCCTCAGGGTTGCCGCACAGCCGTTTGATGGTCCGCGACGCCGAGCTTCGCTCCCAGATGCCTATTAGCCACAGACCGGTAAAGCCCCATGCAGCCAGGCGATCCAGCTCCTCGTCGGGGATCTGGTCCAGTCGCGTGATGGGCCGCTGGTATTTCTTGGAAAGCTGATCGAGCCACACAAAGGTGCTCTTGGCTATCAACACCAGGCGCGGCATCCATTCGCGGTCTGGGGTGAAGCGCTCTGGCTCCCCGGCCAATCGGGAGAACTCATAGACCCGGGTGGGCACAGGCCCGCCCACGATGCGGAGCTTTTCCTCCTCTTTTATCACATCCAGGCTGGTAAGGAGGCGGTACAGGTACTTGCCCAAGAGTAACCCCCACCGCTCCAGCATGTAGTGGAGCTGCCCTGACAAGGAATGCGGCACGTGGATAGCAGGGCTGCGGAGCATGTCCACCAGATTCTGGTTGTCAGGTCCGAATCGGGGCTGGGTGTCGAAAAACTGGTGCAAGCTCGCCATGATCTCGCGGTAGGCGGTACTGCGCGCCAGAGCAGAGTCATCAAACAGCTCAAGGAAGGGCGAAAATGCAGGGTTGACGTTGGCCAGCCAAAGGAGCAGCATTTCCTCCAGCGCGATGCACCGGTTGGAAACGCCCGCCGTGTCTCCACCCAAGTACTCTTCCGCCGTCTGCCCGCCCCGATAGACCGCCACCGGGGGGAATTCGTCCACAAAGCGCCGAAGCGTTTCGGCCACCGCATCTTTTCCGTGGCGGTCCTCGAGCCATGCCAAGGCCAACTCCATGACCTCCGGACGTACCTGCTCACGGAACAGGGTCACGACGTAATGCAGGATCTCGTCGATGAGCCCCATGGCATTGATGTGGCCAGCGCGGACTGCACGCTCGGGAAAGTTCACCAGGTCGCGCTTCTCATTCATTTTTTGCGCAAAGACCCGGGTGGCATGAAAGTCCGGGAAAATCACGTTTCCAGAGCTGGTAAAAAGGCGAGCGTCAAAAGCGTAGCGATCGCGGGCTTGGCGACTGATGTGGAATTCGCATGGTCTGCCGGAGGGGTTCCCCACCGCACCACAGCGGTGGTGGATTCTAAGCACGAGTGTATTCTTGCTCTTCACAACACCCTGGCTCATGATGGGTTGTCACTCCAGGCCCCCCTACTTCGGGCGTCTCGTTAGGAGGTAATGTTAAGACTATTTCCGGAAAAAGGCAAGAGATTTTCTCCGGAGCTTCCGCGCAAAGGACGCAACGTGCCGTTTGTGCCGGCCGTCCTTCTGGTACCAAGTGCTTCGGGTGCACTGTGCACTCGGCGGCCATTGCGCCAAAAGCAGCCGGCGCAGAACGCAGAGTTCCCCAAAGAAAAGAGGCAGGCCGTCCTCGATGCCGAGTGACCACTCTTTGAAGAGACCCTTGCGCACCTCGGTGGTCTTCGCGGGCGAGAATCCTCACAATCGAGCAGGAAGGCTTCGCGAGAAAGTGTTTGATTTTCAGGGAAGTTTTCGTATATTGCACCCCAAAACTCGCAGGTGCCAAGGACAGAGGCAGGAGGTTCTTGTGACCTACGACGCCGACTTTATCGTCATCGGTTCCGGGTTTGGCGGTAGCGTGGCGGCGCTGCGCTTGGCGGAAAAAGGGTATCGGGTCCTGGTAGTGGAAAGCGGGCGACGCTTTCGCAACGAAGACTATGCCAGCACCAACTGGCAGATCTGGAAATGGCTCTATATTCCGCGCCTCTTCTGCACCGGCATCCAGCGCCTCACCCTTCTCCGGAATGTGCTGGTCCTCAGCGGCGCCGGCGTGGGTGGAGGCAGTCTGGTCTACTGCGCCGTGCTCTTCGAGCCGCCCGATGCTTTCTTTCGCGACCCGCAGTGGGCAGGACTGGACCCAGACTGGAAGGCCACCCTTGCTCCGTTTTATGCCGAGGCCAAACGCATGCTCGGCGTCACTATCCCTCCACGTCTCTGGCCAGCAGACCAGCTCTTGCGTGACTACGCTCGCGAAATCGGCCGAGAAGACTGCTTCCGGCTAACCCAGGTGGGCATCTTTTTCGGCGAACCGGGCGTGACAGTGCCAGACCCTTACTTTGGCGGATTGGGCCCGCCGCGCAGCGGGTGCGACTCTAAAGCCCGCTGCATGGTGGGGTGCAAGGCGGGCGGGAAAAACTCGCTCGACCGCAACTATCTTTACCTCGCGGAACGCCTCGGCACTCGCATCATTGCCCTCACCACTGCCACCAGGGTCGCAGCTCTTCCTGAAGGGGGTTACGCTGTTTACACGCGCCCCTCGGTGGGCTTTGGCAGAACACGGGTGCTTAAGGCACGAGGCGTGGTGTGCGCGGCTGGGGCCTTGGGCACTTTCCGCATCCTCTGGGCCAGCAAGCGCAGCGGTGGTCTGCCGAATATTTCGGAACAACTGGGCTTTGGTGCTCGGACCAATAGCGAAGTCATCGTGGGCGTGCGTGCTAAGGGACGGCACATGAAGCTGTGTGAGGGGGTCGCCATCGGCTCGAGCCTCTTCGTCGACGAAAGCACCCACATCGAAGCGGTACGCTACCCTCAGGGTTCGGGGGCGATGTTCTGGCTCTCCACCCTCTGCACGGACGGCGGGTCGCGCCTGGGGCGGCCACTGCGGCACATCCTCAACTGCCTCCACCACCCCGTTGCCTGGCTGCGCGTGCACTGGCCCTTTGGGTGGGCCACGCGCGTGCTGATCCTGCTGACCATGCAAACAGTGGACAACCGGTTGCGACTGGTGATGCGGCGTCGCTGGTGGTTGCCATTTGCCTGGAAAGTGACCTCCGCACCCACCGACAAGCCTACGCCCACCTACATCCCTGCTGCGAATCGGGCAGCGCGACGCATTGCCCAGCGTATCGGCGGCATTCCGGCCAGTGCGGTAACTGAGGTGATGTTGAACGTCCCCTTGTCCGCGCACATACTCGGCGGGTGCACTATGGGGAGCAGCCCAGACGATGGCGTTGTGGACAAGTACGGGCGCGTGTTCGGCTACGAGAACCTTTACATCACGGACGGCTCCATCATGCCGGCCAACCTTGGCGTGAACCCGAGCCTCACTATCACAGCCCTTGCCGAATACATCATGCACCATGTGCCGCCCCGGCCGGCCGCGTGGGATCAGAACTAAGTAGTCAAAAGATACAGACACTGCACATGACCATGCTGACATCGATCAACCCGACCACCGAGGAAGTCCTGGCTCAAGTCACCCCCCTGTCGCGTCAGGAGGTGCGTAAGGTCATTGAGACGGTAGCAGGGGGGTATATGACATGGCGGGAGGTACCGCTCCATGAGCGCCTTGCTGCCTGCCGCCGGCTTATCCGCCTGATCGCGGACGAACGGGAGACTATCGCCCGCATTCTCGCCTTGGAGCAGGGCAAACCGATCTGTGAGGCCCTTGTTGCCGAAATCTTGCCCGTATTAGGCGCGCTGCGTCACCTCACCCGCATTGCGCCACGAGTGCTTAGCGACAAGAGAGCTCCGCACGAGCTTATTCTTCTCGCGCACAAGAGGAGCACGTATCGCCGGGAGCCCTACGGCGTGGTCTCGGTTATCGCTCCGTGGAATTACCCATTTTCTGTGGCGTTGCCAGAGATTGCCGCGGCGCTTGTTGCCGGCAACACCGTTGTGTACAAACCTGCCCCCAATAGCATTCTCATCGGCCAAAAGATCGACGAGCTGCTGGGGCGCGGAGGGTACCCGCGCACTGCCTTTTCCACGGTCTTTGTCACCGACGAGGTAGCGCCGGAGCTTACCTCACACCCTGCGGTGCGGAAGATTGTCTTTACCGGCAGCACGAACGTCGGCCGCCTGGTGATGCAAAGTGCGGCCGGACACGTGGCGCCAGTCGTGCTGGAGCTGGGCGGCAAGGACCCGGCCGTGGTGGCTTCTGATGCGCACTTGGCGCGTGCGGCGCGCGGCGTGGTATGGGGTGCAATGTTCACTTCCGGCCAAGTCTGTGCGAGCATCGAGCGCGTCTATGTGGAACGCCCCATCGCCGAACAGTTCATCGCCGCTTGTGTTGAACTGGTACGGGCTCTGCGCGTAGGCGATCCCCTCCAAGCAGATACCGATATTGGTCCGTTGACCACAGCGGAGCAATTGGCCACAGTCAGTGCCCACGTGGAGGATGCAGTGAGCAAGGGGGCGAAGGTCCTGGCAGGCGGTCACCGGCTCCAAGGCAGGGGCTTTTTCTACGCACCCACGGTCCTCACCAATGTGGACCACACGATGAAGGTGATGACCGAGGAGACCTTCGGTCCGGTGCTGCCCATCATGGTGGTCGACTCGCTGGAGGAGGCGATCAGGCTAGCCAACGATAGCCCTTATGGCTTGTCCGCCTACGGGTGGACCCGGAGCAAAGCCACCGCGGAAAGGCTCATGCGGGAGCTGCAGGCGGCTACGGTGATCATCAACGACGGTCCGGCCACCTGGGGGGAACCTGCCGCACCGTGGGGAGGCTACAAGCAGAGCGGCATTGGTAGGACGCGGGCCACCTGGGGGCTGCTGGAGATGGTTCAGCTGAAGTACACCAGCCTCGACCCCGGCCGCAAACCTGACTCGCCCTGGTGGTTCCCCTATGACCAAGGGGCTCGCGGCCTGGCGGCAGAGGCGGTGCCGCTCCTTTTCGCCCGGCACTGGTGGGGAAAACTCCCCCCACTCCTGCGCCTGGTACGGAACCGGCGATTTGTCGCCAACGCGCACTGGCTCGCCATCTTTCGCAATTTGCACAAGCTGTTTTGAGCCTTGTGCCAGAGACGCGCAGCGTGTGAGCCACCTATGGCACGTCCCCTTTGGTTTGTGGAGCTTCTCAAGCGAGGATTTGCCCAGCGCTTTCGCCTGGCACGGCTCTCCCGCGTGCCTCTTTTGGGCCGCATCTTCGACCGCCTCCTTTTCGCCGGGGACGACATTATCTTTCTCCCCCGCTCAGAAGTGGTCCACGTACACCAGAGCGTGGCGGTGCCTGAACAGACTGTTCTGCCGGCACAGGTGGTGCATCATTTCATCGACGTGGCACAGTACCATTGGATCATGAATTTTTGCATTTGCCGGTCTGCCGCCCACTGCCAGGACTACCCGATCGAATTGGGGTGCCTGTTCATGGGCCGTCCCGTGCTACAGATCAACCCGCGGCTGGGCAAGCTGGTTACGCGGGCCGAAGCCCATGCGCACGTGGAACGTTGTCGGCAAGCAGGTCTGGTGCATTTGATCGGCCGGAACCGGCTAGATGCCCTTTGGCTAGGAGTCAAGCCTGGGGAGGAACTCCTCACGGTCTGTCACTGCTGCCCGTGCTGTTGCTTGTATCGCTTCCTCCCCTCTCTTGCTCCCTTTATCTCCGCTCGCTTTGCGCGCATGCCGGGGGTATCGGTGACTGTGACTGGGGCGTGCGACGGCTGCGGTGTCTGTGCCAACGGCATCTGCTTTGTCGGCGCCATCACCCTGAATGGACGGCGCGCTGCGATCTCGGACGCCTGCCGTGGATGTGGCCGCTGCGCGATGGTTTGTCCCCAACAGGCGATCCGCCTCACCATGGAGGGCGATGCCATAGAGCGCACCATGGCAAGGGTGAGTACAGCAGTACGGCTACAGCAACAGGACGCTTCTTCACCGAGAAGATAGGACGGTATGACTCGATCATTTCGCTCCCCCTCGATTCGGGAGCAGGTCACCTGGGACTTGAAAAATGACGCGCGAGGCCCAGTTGCTGCGGTGGAGCGGAACGGCAAGAAGGCAGGGCAACCGGCGACTTTGCCAGAAGGTGGCCTCGCGTCCTTCTACCCCCAAGGCCAAGCCCAACCTAGGAGGGACCCTTTGTGCGACTGAGGCGCCTGCGCGGAACAAGGCTGGTGGTGCTGGCAAAGGCAGGGGGACCGCGCGAGGCACCGCAGAGCTATTCGACGGACAAGGCGGGTGGCCACGTATCGAAAGCGATGGCTCTTCGCCCTGTGCAATCGGGTGGGCCAGGAAGAATTCTTTGCCTCTAAGGGAAAGTCCTTTGCGCCCCTCCCGGTGAGCACAATCGTCGGTAGGGCCTCGCAGGAGGAAATCACGGATTGGCCACAGAGATCGACCTCGGTCAATTAGCGAGCGATGACGCACTCCGGCCCTCTTGCCGGATGGAAGGCCGAAACTGTGCACCGAGTTTTGCAGCAACATAATGTGAGGGATAGTTGCCATGAAATTCGCATTTCTCATCGTGCTATGCCTTGGATGCGGCGTGTGGGCGTCAACACCGGAGGAACAAGCGATGTCACTCAACCTTATGCCATGGCCTGCTGATCTCCAACTTGACCAGGGCGCGTTTCGC
>JAPDPR010000028.1 GCA_034506335.1 candidate division KSB1 bacterium | reverse complement strand
CCTGGGTGCGGATGGTGAAGCCAGCTATTCGTCCACTGTCGCTGTGGAACACACCCCGCCCAAGGACTTCACCTTAGATGCTTGCTTTCCCAATCCAACATCTGGGATTCTTTATGTGCCGTTTGCCCTCCCTGCCAAAGACTCTGATACGCTCGGTGCGCAGCAGACACTACTTACCGTATATGACATACGCGGACGTTTGGTGCGAACTGTTCTGAATAAGGTTTTGCCACCCGGCTCCTACATCGCCCCCTGGGACGGTCGGGATGAAGCCGGAAGTGCGGCGCCCAGTGGGGTATACCTTGTTGTGCTGCGTCGGGGTGAAGAAAGTCGTTCTCGGCGCCTGGCGCTTATCCGATGAACAGGACCCCGGAGTGCGTGATCGTTCTGTTTTCCTTTTCTTGACCGTTGGCTTTGCCCTGTTCTACACTGTGCAAGTGCCGCTCTCCACGTCCAGCGCCGACGTGGTCGCGTTTGTGTTGCGGTCGAATGCCGCGAGCCCCATCCTCAGACATGCATACCTGGACGCCCGCACGTTGCAGGGGGCAGAACCGCTACCTAACTACCACCTAGCTCATACCTGCGCTCTTTGGCTAACATACAAGTGTGCCCCGGGGTGGCTCAGACACACGGCGGCTCCTGCGGGGTTCTTCTCCGCGTTCTGTGGCGGTTTGGTAGTCGGGCTCACGTATCTCATTTGGGTACGGCTGAGCCTGTGCCGAAGAGAGGCCATAGCAGCGGCGTGCGTCGCAGGACTTATTCCGAGTTTGTGGTACCACAGCCTTATTGGGGAGGTGTACGTCCCGCAACTTGCGTGCGTCATGTTAGTTGTCGTGTTCTTTCTTTACTCTCGCCCGCTCTTGGCTGGAATAGCGTTTTTGTTGGCCACGTTAGTTTCGCCTTTGGCCGCCCTTTGTTTCCCCCTGGTGCTGCTGAGAGGCTGGGACAAGAAGGCGCTGAGGGATGCGATTGTCGCGGGGGCAGTGGCACTGGCGGGGTATGTTGGTACCCACTGGGCCGTAGGTAACAACCCCCTGGGTTTTCTCCGTGGCCTTGCGCAGGAGGCTGTGGCAAAGTCGGTTCCTTATAAGCTCCTCTCCCTGACTGGTATTGTAGCCCTCAATCTACACGTTATGCTTTTTCTCTTACTCAAGGGCTTCCGCGCGTGGAGCGGTCAAAACAAGGCTTCTTTCCTCGTGCTCCTTGTGGTAGTCGTGCTTCACCTGCTGTTGCCTCTGGTCAGCGCTGATTTCTTGGTGGACAAAGGGTGCTTCTTGTTGCCTGTCTTCTGGGCTGTTTCTATGCCCATCGGGCTGGCTCTTGTTTGTCCAGGCAGAAAGTGGTGGCAGACGCTGGGTGTGCTCGTGGTCACCGTGACAATCACGGAGGCGGCCTGGTTCCTGCCCAGCCAGCACTTCGCAAAGGCCACGGAGGAAGTAGGCCTGCTGCTTCGTGCTCGCTTTGGGCAACACATAAAGGTAATGGGCGACTGGGGGACCGCACTTCCAATTGTGGCCACTGTGAATGGATGGGACTATGAGAGGGTAGCCACCCACTACTACGACGTGCCAACCCCTGGAGCGGCTGACCTTCTCGCCACCGGCCAGGATTCTTTGCTCGTAGCAGTAGGCAGGAAGCCGGCTCTCCGCCGGATAGCAGGCAAGGTACCTCTTCCGGGTTTCCGCGTGCAGGACCACGTGCCGCACGTTCCGTCCGAGGCAGGCACACTTGAAAAGCTTTTCGCTGGTGAGAACTTTGACATCTATCTTTGGACAGCCCCGCATTAGACCTTGCGTTCTTCCTACCGAGCGTCCCTCCGCACAGATTACCGCTTGACATTTACCCGGAATTGGGTTATCTTTGTGCCAGGAAGCAGGTGACGGCGTTTTGCGCAGGGAAATCCGGATGCCGAAGAAACATTTCGTGGCGGTGGCAGGCAACATTGGCGTGGGAAAGACCACGCTTACCAGACTGATCGCTGAGCACTTCGGATGGCAGCCATTCTTCGAGCGCGTGATTGACAACCCTTACCTCAGCGACTTTTATGCTGACATGAGCCGCTGGAGTTTCAACCTCCAGGTCTACTTCTTGTCCAAACGATTCATGGACCAGAAACTGATCAGCGAGAGCCCGGTCTCCTGCGTGCAGGACCGGTCCATCTACGAAGACGCGGAGATTTTTGCCTACATCCTCTACAAGCAAGGGCACATGGAGCAGCGCGACTATGACAACTACCGTGAGCTCTTCTACTGCATGACCAGCTATCTCCGCAAGCCGGACCTGATTGTCTACCTGCGTGCCTCCACCTGGACCCTTATCTCGCGCATTCGTCGCCGCGGACGGGATTTCGAGAAGGGTATTACTCCGGAATATCTCCACGAGCTCAACCTGGCTTATGAGCGCTGGATCAAGAACGCGAGCAAGGAGATGAATGTTCTGACGGTGGAAGCCGACGAATTTGAGTTTGAGCATGACCTTGCCCGCAGAAAGGACCTCTTTGATCAGATCAGGGCTTTTTGCCCTGAATAACAGCCCAGGAGGGTGTGAGCCATGATCAAGGGAGTCTACCTTGTGCTTTGGGTGTGCGCGGTCTTTCAAGCACAGCAGCCACGGCCCGCGCCGGACGTTGCCGCGTTTGTTCACTGGTACGGCCATGCGTCCTTTCGTCTCCAGGACGGCGACTCACAGATCTACATTGACCCCTGGAAAGTGCCAGCAAATGCTCCTTTGGCAGACATAGTTTTGGTTACGCACAGCCACTTCGATCACTATGCGCCCGGCACGATAGCACGCCTGGTGAAGGGTAATACGCGTTTGATTGCGCCGCCAGATGTGATCGCCCAAGCGCAAAAAACGCGTGACCTGGACGCACTGCGACAAAAGCGTGAAAGCCTGATACCCATTTCACCAGGGGACACTGTTTCTATAGGGGGCATCCAGATCGTCGCTGTGCCTGCCTACAATGTGGGCAAGGAGTTTCACAAGAGGGAAAACCGGTGGGTGGGGTATGTGGTCCGGCTGCAGAGGGGAGAGGTGGTCTATCATGCCGGGGACACCGACTTTATCCCCGAGATGAGAGGCATTCACCCCGATGTGGCCCTGTTGCCCATTGGGGGTACCTACACTATGGGCGCCGAGGAAGCGGCAAAGGCGGTGGAGGCCATGCGGCCGCGGGTAGTTGTGCCGATGCACTATGGGGATATCGTGGGCGGGCCGAAGGACGTGGAACTCTTGCGCCAACGCGTGGGCGAGCGTATGGTGGCTTTGACTATCGAGAAGTAGCGCACATGGCCATTGGCAACGGAGATGCCAAGGAACCCAGCGGCATTGTCACCCTGCTCACCGATTTTGGCACCGTGGACGCCTTCGTGGGGGTGATGAAAGGCGTCATCCTTGGCATCAATCCTGAGGCGAGGCTGGTCGACCTCACGCACGAGATTCCCGCTCACGATGTGGAGGCGGCCGCGTTTGTCCTGCAGATGGCCTATCCCTACTTCCCACACGGTACAGTTCACCTGGTCGTGGTGGACCCTGGTGTGGGCAGCAGGCGGCGTGCCATTGCCGTGCAGGCTGGGGCTCATCTGTTCGTGGCCCCGGACAATGGGGTGCTGAGCTGGGTGCTGGCGCGGGAAAGCCGGTGGGAGGCGGTGCTCATAGAACGCCAAGACCTGTTTTTGCCGGAGGTAAGCGCCACCTTTCATGGACGTGACGTCTTTGCCCCAGTTGCGGGGCACTTGTCACGCGGACTTGCACTTCGCGAGCTGGGCCCCGCGATACCAGAGCTGGTCCGTACAAAAGTCCCCCAACCCAGCGTGGAAGGTACCTGCGCCCGGGGGGAGATTGTCTATTTTGACCGTTTCGGCAACGCCGTCACTAACCTCCCCAGGCACCTGGTACCCCCGCATGCCGATCTGACTATTGCAGTGGGCAGCTTTAGGATACAAGGACTCGTGTCCTGCTATGACGAGGGGACGGAGGGGATGCCCATGGCGTTGTGGGGGAGCGCCGGCTATTTGGAGCTGGCGTTGCGTCGGGACAACCTGCGCGCGCGCCTTGGACTGGTGAAGGGCCAGAAAGTCTATCTTCAGTGGTGAGCAAGGTGATGAGCTACCCAGAATGGGTTGACAGCTTCCCAGAGTATTCGCAACGTCCCTTTCCGGCGTCTCGGCCGAGTTGGCGGGCGCGTCTTCTTGGGCGCTTGACCCCGCGTCGACGCCCGACGCTAAACATCGTGCTGTTTGCGGCAACCGTTCTGTCCACGCTCCTTGTGGGAGGAGCAGTGTACTGCTTATCCATCATGAGCATTTTGCTTGCGCATGAGATGGGTCACTACCTCATGTGTCGCCGGCACCGCGTGAACGCCACCCTGCCGTATTTTATCCCATTCCCCTTTCCCATGCTCAATCCGTTCGGTACCTTGGGGGCAGTGATTCGCATGGATGCGCGCATGCCCGACCGGAGGGCGCTGTTGGACGTCGCCGTGGCCGGCCCACTTGCCGGGCTCGCTATTGCGCTTCCCGTCATGTTTTTTGGTCTGCAAAACTCTCAGTTGGTCCCAAAGGGAGAGGTGGGGCCCTCGGTGCTGTACCTGGGCGAGTCGCTGCTGTTCAAGCTGGTTGCCAGACTCGCGGTACCCGGATTGAGCCCGGATATGGACATCATGCTGGGCCCGATGGCGTTTGCCGGCTGGGCAGGACTGTTCGTGACCTCGCTCAATCTCCTTCCGATCGGACAACTCGACGGCGGACACGTGCTCTACGCGCTCTTTGGGCAAAGGGCACAGCGTGCCTATATCTTTTTGCTGATTGCGTTTGGCATCGTAACGGTAAAATGGTATCCGGGCTGGGCCCTCCTCCTGGTGTTGCTCATTGTCTTCGGCTTTCGCCATCCGGTACCCCTAGACCCGTTTCTCCCGCTTGACGCGCGGCGCAGGGCCGTAGGCTACGCGATGCTGGTGATCTTCATGGTTTCCTTCACGCCGGTACCTTTCAGGATTTGATGGGACCTTGGGGCTGGTCCCTTATTGCGCCCTGAAAACCACCTTTCCGCCCACCACCGTCATCAACACCCGCGCTTGGAAGATCTCTTCCGGCGGGATGCGCGTGATGTCGCGGTCCAGTATGACAAAATCGGCGAGCTTGCCCGGCTCGATACTCCCCTTGAGTCCTTCCTCGAACGAAGCGTAGGCCGCTTGCACCGTGTAGGCACGGAGCGCCTCCTCGACGGTGATCTTCTGTTCCGGGATCCATCCGTCCGGGTTCTTCCCGTCGATGGTGCGCCGGGTGACCGCTGCGTAAATGCCCAGCAGTGGCGAGGGGGGTGCCACGTACCAGTCGCTGCCGAAAACTACCCGTGCGCCCTGATCATGCAGGGAGCGGAAGGCGTATGTGGTCTTGCAGCGCTGTGGCCCGATGACTCCCTCGGCCCATCTGCCATCATCAATGGCGTGGTAGGGTTGCATGCTGGCAATGACGCCCAGTTGTGAGAAGCGGGGGATGTCACACGGTCGCAGATGTTGGGCGTGCTCGATGCGGAAGCGGCGATCACGTGGCCCACGCTCCGCCACCACTCGCGCATAGATATCCAGCAACAGAGCATTTGCCCGGTCACCAATGGCGTGGACCGCCACCTGCAGGCCGGCAGAGTCAGCCTGGCTGATCCAGCGGTAGAGGTCCTCCGGCGTGTTCACCAACAGCCCGGAGTCCGTTGGGGCGTCGCTATAGGGTTCGAAGAAGGCGGCGGTGTGCGAGCCCAGCGAACCATCCACAAAGCCTTTGAGCATGCCGATGCGCAGCCACTCGTCGCCACGACCGCCCTGGCGCACGCGTGCAGCCAGCTGACTCGCGCTTGCCAAAGGGACGGCCGCGTAGATGCGGGTGAGCAGGCTTCCGGTTGCATGGGCGTGCTCGAAGACCTCCAGGTCCTCCCAGGTCCCCATCTGGTGCACCGTTGTCACACCTTGACTTGCCACGTATTCCATTGCCGCCACGAGGGCGCGCTCCTTTTGCCTCAGGTCCGGACTCGGCACCATCCGGTCGATGAGGCCCATGGCATTGTCCTTGAAGATGCCTGTGGGGTTCCCCTCGGCGTCCCGTACGATGGTGCCACCCTCGACATCTGGAGTAGCGGCATGTATGCCGGCTATCTGCATTGCCAGTCGGTTGGCCAGGGCCATGTGGCCATCCAAGCGACTTACCCACACCGGATTGCGCGAGGAGACCGAGTCGATCCATTCGTGCGTGGGGAGCCGCCCTCCCCACAGCGCATGGTCCCAGTCACCGCCCGTGATCCAAACCCCCGGTCCTACCTCCTCTGCGTATGCCTTGATGCGGTGGATAAACTCGGCGGGAGTAGCTGCGTCTCGGAGCTGTACTGAAGAAAGGTGGAACCCGCCTTCAAGAAAGTGTACATGGCAGTCTATAAAACCCGGAACGACCAAGTTCCCCTGTGCGTCAATGATCTCACTGGAGGGACATGCCAGAGCTAAGACGCGCTCTGTGGTTCCCACCGCCGCGATGCGATCCCCGGCTACCGCCAGGGCCTCCGCCCACGGTACGGCCGTGCACCCGGTCCACACCCGGGCGTTTTTGACGACCACGGTAATCGCAGCACGTTTTTGTTTTGGCCCTTGGCAACCCGCGGCAAGCAGCACTCCCAGAATAGGAACGACGAAAGCTGTGGAGGCCCTTCGCATATGTGCGTGACAGCTCATGGATACGTACCTCCTCCGCGCAAGTCCACACGATGCACTGCTCATTTTACGAAATGGGGGCGACATAGTCAAGGAGAAAACGCGCAGGAGCCTCTGAGCTCAAACATTGTGCCTTTAGTGGAGTTTCCGCGCGGTCGGAAAGAAACTCTGGGCTGGTCGCTGCTTCTCGAGGCAGAGCAATCATCGGGGAGTTGGAAGTGCAGGCGTGTCGGCCACGGCGGCGCGCAGGTCGAGAGGCGCACCAACGAGAACAGCGCGGGTCCCCGAGTACGTACGCCCGTAGCAGGGGAGGTGAGCGGGCCTGGCTAGTGCCACAAGCGACGATGCCCTTTGTTCTCCAGGCAGTAGAGGCTGCCCAGGCGGGCGGGTTTCCTCGCGTACCGAGAGGCGCATAGCGTAGCGAGAAGGGCTTTGCGCAGGGCAGGCACGGTCACATGGGAGCCTTTCGTCTCCGATGCGCGCAAGGCCATTCGACTCTCAGCCACCAACATGGAATGATGAATTTTGACCATCCTGTTGGCAGGTGGCAAAATGCTTGCAAATGGGGGACAAATTTATTACTTTTGCATGCGTCAGGCCTGGGGGAAGCCACACGGGAATAGCATCGGTAGCAAGGAAGAGGAAGGAGCGAATGACAGCATACGGGGGTAACCGTGGGTAAGAAGCAAACTCAGCGACGGGGTGCACCGGCGAGGAAGCTCATTGTCGGCATAGGCGAGGTGTTATGGGATCTCTACGGGGACGAGAAGTTTCCGGGGGGAGCACCTGCTAATTTTGCTTACCATGTGCACCACCTGGGACACGACGCCTACATTATCAGCCGCGTGGGGCGCGATAGCTCTGGGGACGAATTGCTGGACCGGCTCTCCATGGCTGGTCTGGAGACGAGGTGGATCCAGCGGGATGTGAATCACCCTACCGGTACGGTAAAGGTGAGCCTGGACCGTCAGGGGGTCCCGAGGTTTCACTGTTCAGATGATGTGGCGTTTGACTATCTCGAACCGGCTCCTCAATGGCAAACGCTGTACGGTCTTGTTGACGCCGTCCTCTTTGGCACCCTGGCGCAGCGCAACGAGCAGAGCAGGAATGCGATTCGGGAGTTCCTCAGTCAGTGCACAAAGGCGTTGCGCGTGTATGATGTGAACATCCGGGGTTGGGATGAGATGACCCGCCGCTTGGTGCTCGACTCCATGCCTTTGGCCGACGTGCTCAAGCTCAATGATGAAGAACGTCATCTACTGAGCGAGGCTTTTGGCTTTGACGACAGCCAACCAGCGCTTTTTCTCCGCTTCCTGGCAGAAGAGTTCGACCTCCAGGTGGTGGCCCTCACCCTGGGGCATGAAGGATGCGTGCTGGCGAATAGGACCGAGGTGGTCTATGAGCCAGGGTTGGTGGTCGAGGTTGAGGACACCACCGGGGCAGGAGACGCGTTTGCCGCAGGCCTGGTGGTGAAGCTTCTGGAAGGTGCACACCTGCGGGAGATCGCGCGGTTCGCCAATGCCCTGGGCGCCCTGGTCGCCACGCGAAGAGGTGCCACTCCGGGATGGAACCTGACCGAATTGCGCCGGTTCAGTACCTCCATACCCAGTCGGGCATGGTCCCCACTCTATTTGCAATTCGCTTAGAAACCGAGCAGAAAGGAGCGAAACACGCGAATCGGCTGGAACACACTGGTGAGGTGCCCATGAGACGCAGCAGTCTTGTGCCGGCCGGGTTGCTCATACTGAGTCTTGGTGTAGTTATTCTCCTGGTCCATTACTTGCGAACCTTTGAGAAGCAGGCGGCCCTGCGTAGCCAGGAACCCTCTGTTCCCTCTGGATCAGTGGTGGAGGTGCGCGGGCAGTACTTTTACGACACTATTGACGGACTGAGTTTCAAGGTACCACCGGAAGGGTGGCAGATGCAGCTCCTGCGCAGACCAGATAGTCTGCCACCAGAGAATCCGGCGCGTACTGTGCTCAACAACGTAGTGCCGCTGGTGGTCGCTCACAAGTCCACCGCCGGAGACACGCTTGCCGCTGTTACTGTGGGAGTTCTCTGGCAGACAATCCCCCGTGATGCTTATGATTGCGCGGTTCGGGCTCTTGGGGAGTTGATAGCGGAGTATGAGCGAGGCCATGGCCGGGTACGATTGCTCAAGGAGGTGACTGTCACCGGAAAAGGGACAAATGCGGGCGCCTACTTCATGGTGGTGTTGCCGGAAAAGGCGAGGGAAAGCATGCCCGTCTGGGTGGTGAGCGTCTCGGTTCGCGACTCCCTTGCCTGTTTTTTCCTCGCAAAGACGAGCGAAGTTGCCTATCCCGCGGTGCGGTCAGATATCGAACGGATTGTGGAGAGTTTCCGCTGGCTCTAGGTCAACGCCGGCATCAAAGTAGCGGAGGCTGAAGTGATGGTGGTGCTTACCCATGCTGAGACGCGACGTTCCTTCTTGCGCAAGATACTTGCAGGGGGCGCAGCGGCCTCCTTTGCTCTTCCCCTACGCAGAGTTGCGGGCTCCTGGCGCAATGCCCCGGATGCCTCTACTTTTCCTGGAGCCGGGGGTCCTGGAGACGAGGACTATTGGGCGGTGGTGAGACAGGCGTTCCCGCTTACCACCGAGCGTACTTACTTCAACAACGGTGGTCTCGGCCCTTCGCCCCGCGTGGTGCTGGAGGCTTATCGCGACGCGAGCCTGCGCTTGGAGCGAATCTGCGAGACTGGCCACGAAGAGATCGCGGCCGTGCGTGCGAAGGCAGCGGCATTCTTGGGGTGCGAGCCCAGCGAGGTTGCGTTCACCCGCAACACGACTGAGGGAATGAACATCGTGGCGTGGGGACTGCCTCTGCGGAGGGGGGACGAGGTCCTAATGAGCACCCACGAGCACCCCGGTGGGGCAATCCCCTGGCTGGCTGTCGCTAAGGCGAAGGGGGTGGTGGTCCGCCTCTTTGAGCCGGCTATGAGCCGGGAAGAAAACCTTCGGGTGATCGAGCGAAGCCTTACGCGCAAGACCAGGGTAGTGTCCATTAGCCACATCACTTGCACGACCGGTCTGCTCTTCCCAGTGAGGGAGATCGCGGCGTTATGTCACCAACGAGGTATCTGGCTGGTGGTGGATGGCGCGCACCCCCCCGGAATGATCCCGGTCGACCTCCACGCATGCGAGTGCGATTTCTACGCCTCTTCGGGACACAAGTGGCTTTTGGGCCCAAAGGGTACCGGCTTGCTGTACATTCGCAAGGATATGTTTGACGTCTGGAAGCCCACGTATGTGGGAGCCTATTCAGATGCAAAGTACGATCTTGACACGCTGACGTTGGAATATCGGCGTGAGGCCGAGCTCACCGAATACGGAACCCGCAATACCCCTCTGATCCTGGCATTGGGTGCAGCCTTCGATTTTCTCTCAACCATTGGTATGCCCCGGGTGGCAGCGCGCGGCCGTTTCTTGGCGGGAATCCTGAAGCGAGAATTGGGGGACATGCCTGAAGTAGAAGTTCTCACCCCGGCTGAGCCAGAATCGTCTGCCTCAATCGTCACCTTCCGCCCACGCCACATGAAGAGCGCCACCCTCCTTGATGCCCTTACTAAGGAAGGTTTTCGCGTGCGCTCGGTCGGCGAGCACCGCCTTGACGCTATTCGCGTGTCCGCGCACGTCTACACCAGCGTCGAGGAAGTGCAACGCTTCTGCGCCACCGTACGAAAGCTGATCGCTGGTTAGGTCCAGATTGCCGCCTGTGGGAGAGAGGAACGAAATCGGAGTGACCAGGAAAGTAGGAGGGATAAGCCGGAGGTGGAGAGCCCCGGGCGGCTATGAAGAGCTGCTGCGCGTGGGAGTGCCGCTCATCATCAGCACCGGGTTCTGGAGTATCCAGCAGTTTGTGGACCGCATGTTCCTTTCCTGGTACTCCCCCGAGGCGGTGGCGGCGGCCTCGCCAGCAGGGCTGGTGTCCTGGACGATTGCCAGCATTTTCGTGGGCACCGCAAGCTACGTCAACACGTTTGTCGCCCAATACTATGGCGCGAAGCAGTACCATCGAATTGGTGCCTCTGTCTGGCAAGGTGCCTACCTGAGCCTGGTGGCAGTGGTCGTCGGGGTAGGAGCCTTCTATGTGGCGCGTCCACTTTTCACACTGCTCGGGCACCCACCGGAAGTGGTGCGTTTGGAGATCGACTACTTCGGTGTCCTCTCGCTGGGGATGTTCGCTCCGGTGCTGGGATCGGCCCTTTCAAGTTTCTTTAGCGGAAGAGGCCAGACTTGGGTGGTCATGTGGGTGAACGCCGTAGCTACCTTGGCAAACGTGGGCCTGGATTACTGTCTCATCTTCGGTAAGCTGGGATTCCCGCGGCTGGGAATCACCGGCGCGGCCGTGGCCACCGTTCTGTCCGGCATCGTCGCCGTCGCCGTGTACGCAGTGCTTTTCTTGCGGCCTGGATACGATGAGCTGTTTCACACCCTCAAGGGGTGGCGGTTTGACCCGGAGCTGTGCTCGCGTTTGTTGCGCTATGGACTACCCAGCGGACTGCACTTCCTGCTGGACATTCTCGGTTTCACGGTGTTCGTAATCCTGACGGGTAGACTCGGCACATCTGAACTGGCAGCCACAAACATCGCTTTCAACATCAACTCGCTTGCCTTCTTGCCCCTTTACGGCATCGGTATCGCTGTATCCATCCTGGTGGGGCAGTGGCTCGGCGCCGAGAAGGTGGAGCTGGCAGAGCGGAGCGCATGGTCCGGATTCCATGTGAGCGCGCTTTATATGTCGCTATTTGCTGCCGGCTACCTGCTGTTTCCGCGCGTGTTTTTGTGGCCATTTGTTGCCCGTGCGAACGCCGCGAGTATGCAGCCGGTGCTGGATACGACGGTGGTGCTCTTGCGCTTTGTGGCGGCTTACTCGCTCTTCGATGCCCTCAACATCGTGTTCGGCTCCGCCATCAAAGGGGCGGGCGATACTCGTTATGTCATGCTGGTGAATGTGGCGCTCTCTTGGCTGGTCATGGTCATCCCAAGCTATGTTGCTGTCAAGTTTCTTGCCAAGGGACTGCACACCATGTGGACGGCGGCGACGATATACATCATGCTCGTGGGTTTGGCGTTTCTGTTTCGCTTCATGGGCGGCAAGTGGAAGTCGATGCGAGTAATCGAAGTGGCCCATGCAGATTCGGTACGGGTACCTGAGTGCTGTCACGCACCTGAGGGGGTGCTTGGACCAGTATTCGGGCAAAATGACCGTGTAGCCAAGAATTGAGAAATGCCTAACCCAGAATTCTCGTACGCAGAGAGTGTGCCTATTCTCAATGAGCCATGAGGAAGAAGCTGATTGTAGTTTCCGGTCCATCGGGGGTGGGGAAGACGCCATTGCTCAAGGCGCTTCATGTCAACTACCCGCACATTGCGGTGCGCAGTCCCCTCCTTTACCTTAGCCGTGCGCCAAGGCCTGGGGAAAGAGACGGGGTAGATTTTCATTTTCGTTCGGAACAGGAGATTAGGGCCTTACCTCCAGAGCGCTTCCTGGTGGGAAAGGGGAGGGTTGTGTGGCAAGCGGTCGACATGGAGGAAGTGCGTGAGATCTTGGCTACGGCCTCCCTGGTGGTGACAGAAATCTATCCGACGTTGGGGCGTCTGCTCCTGTCGCACCCGGTAGTACTGGAGCATGCGCGTGAGTTCGAGGTGCGCACTGTGTTGTTGTCTCCCCTATGCCCGGAGGAATTGCAAGCGCTTAGGCGAGCGTTCGGTAATGAGCAGGAGGCTGTGGCGGCAGTGATGCTGCAGAAGTTGGTGGGTCGCTCTCTTCAACAGGGTAAAGTAATCACGCTTGCCGAGCTGGATGACCTGCGTGCGCGCGCCCTCAAGGCATACGAGGAGCTGGAGATGGCGCGCGACTATACCGACGTAATCGTGAACCATGACGGGGAGGACTCGGCGAACTGGCGTTTCACTCCGCCGGTGGGCGATGCGGGACGCACTCTCCGCCGCTTTGTGGATATTATCTGCGAATAGAAACCATCCCAGACACGAGACCAACATGAACCGGCTTATCGTAGTGGTGCCCCGCGAAGAACTCTTTCGGGAATTTGAGTTTCAAGGCTTTTTGCCGGCTGACAAGCATGACTTTGAAGCAGTGGTGCGTCGCCACATGACGTATGTGCGCCGTGGGCTTGCCGAGAAGGACCCCTCTCTCAAGCAGCCCATCGCCTACTGCCTTATTGTCAATCCTGAGAAGAGGAAGGTGTTTGCCTACCGGCGGTCCACGCGAAGCCAGGACTACCAGGAGCAGAGGCTGCAGGGGAAATGGTCCTGGGGCGTCGGTGGACACATCGAAAAACATGATGGCGTGGACGATCCGGTGCGCGCGAGCATGCTGCGCGAACTGTGCGAGGAAGTGGAGTTACCGGACGAACCGGAAGTTGATGTGCTCGGCTATATCAATGACGACAGCAATCCAGTGGGCCAGGTCCATTTCGGTATCTTGTACAAGATCGCTACTTCCGCGGGCAACGTGGTCCCGCGAGGGTCAGAAATGGCATGGGGTGGTTTCGTTGACCTTGCCCGCTTAGAGGAAATCTTGGCTTCGCCGGAGTGCGAGGTGGAAACCTGGTCTCAAATCGCGATGCCTGCCTTACGGAACCTCCTGGCCCCGTAAGTGCCCTGGTAGGCAGACCATTCCTTTCTCACCGTGGAGGGTGACCTACTGGGCCCTAGATGCCTGTTCTACCGCTTTGAGCAGTGGGCTTGCCCCTGAGGAGCTGGGGTAATGCCAGGGAGGGTGAAGGTTGTCCCCGTGCTGACGGGCGAGTGGCTTTTGAGAGGGCAGCCGCGCTCAGCTCTGCCGCGGGAAACTGTTACGTTTCTCGCGGTAAGAGAGGTCCCCCTCGCGGCCGCCCAGTGGTGATTCTATGCGGTCGGGTGTGCAGTGGCCAGCCAGCGCAAGTTCATGGCCTTGGGCCAGACTAAGTTTGGGGCTTGTTGAAACATTTCTCGCGCCCTTGCATCAAAGCATCGGTGTTTATGAAGGGACTTGGCGCCCACCGACGGGGGGAGATGACGGAGACGCAGTAAGCGAGAGGGCGAGGCGAGCGGAGGAGTGCGAAAGAAAATGGACATCGTGTGGTTGATCCTAATCGGCCTGGCGTATGTGGTGTTGATGCGCTTTGTGCTGCCACGTTTGGGCGTGCCCACGTGAATGAGCAGTGTTTGTGGCGTTCCGGCGGAACGTTCCAGAAACACAGAGGAAACGCAGAAGATACTGCCTGGCCAGGACGAGTCAGTTGATAGAGGGAGGTAGTGGTGCCGATCTACGAATACAAGTGCAGCAGTTGCGGTCATGTTTTTGACGTCTTACAGAAGGTCGGAGAAACTGGGGAGCACTTGAGGTGCCCTCGCTGCGGAGCGGAGAGGCCGACGCGCATGCTTTCCTCATTCGCACCGAGTGCGCAGAGTGCGAGTTCTGGCGCCAGCAGTTGTGCTCCACGCGGCGGGTTTTCGTGAGGGGGGTGATTGGTAGCCGTGTGCTACCTGGGGCGTACCACGCATCCGTCCAACATACATCCCCTTAAGCGGTAGTGCACCGCAGGTATGCTCTTCTCGCATGAGGGGCCGTCCTACAAGCTCGCTGCGCTCCCCCATGGCCCTTTAGGGGCGAGGGAACGCCGCGGAAACTTCTCAGGAAAGGCCTTGATTTTTACCCCCAAGTTGCTTACTTTCAACTCCAGCGCGCTCATCGAGACTGCTGGCCAACCCCTGCAGTGTGCTCCGGCCCAGGCTGAGGCCAGCGGGAAGCACAGGGTTATCATCCACAGCCCTGCCAGGGAGCACAGCAAAGCCATATCTGGCGCAGCACCAGGCAGTCCAACTCTGGGGAGGGACGTATGCCCATCAAGGCTGTTCTGTTTGACGTGGGGGACACACTGGTCTACGAGCATGAGGACTGGCGCGAGTTGGAGCGCGAGGGGGTCGAGCGGTTGTTGCTGATTCTACACGGCCACGGCGTGACGCTTGAGGAAGACCGCCTGCAGGAGGTATTACTCCGCATCCGCGAGCAGAACTTTGTCCGGGCGCGGGAATCAGGCAAGGAAGTGACCGCGGCTGAAAGCATTGCCACGGCTCTCAAAGAGCTGGGGGCTAGGGGAGTAAGCCGAGAACTGATAAGTCGCTGCGTGGAGGCCTACTTCCACCCAGAAGAAGAGCGCAGCCGACTTTTGCCTGGCGTTGAAGAGGGGTTGCGGACTCTTGCGCACCGTGGGTTCCAGCTGGGCGTAGTGTCAAACGCCACGTCGGCACTGGCGGTGCGCAGAATTTTGGAGATGCACGGGATTCTACACTGGTTTCGTGCCTGTATCGTATCGGCAGAAGTGGGATATCGCAAGCCACGGCGGGAAATTTTCCAGCTGGCCCTCTCTGGCGTGGGTGCCAAAGCAAGCGAAGCCGTGTTTGTGGGCGACCGACCGGATATCGACATCAAGGGCGCCCACGACGCAGGGCTGCGCACCATCATGCTCAAGGCCGTAAAGCAAACGCCATTGACGGAAGCTGCCCACGCGGACTGGGTGGCCTCGAGTTTTGCCGAGGCGGTGGAAGTTCTGATCAAGGAAACCGAAAAGCAGGGAGACCAAGCGAGATGAGAAAATGGCTCTTTCTGGTCCTGACAGGCTTGGCTGTTGGTGGCCAGACGGTAGCGGCAGAAGTGGGACAGGTGCTAAACTCTTTCCCAACGCCAGGGCCATGTCCCACAGGGCTTACTTGGGACGGCAAATACTTGTGGCTCGCCGATCGGAAGACGGACACTATTTACAAACTCACTGCGGAGGGCAAGCAGATCGGATCTATTCCGTCACCGGGCTTCTGGCCGATGGGGTTGGCCTTTGATGGTACTTACCTGTGGAACGTAGACCTCGGTGAGAAGAAACTCTACAAGGTTGATCCGCGTGATGGAGCGATCCTCGCTGCCCTAGACGCCCCCGGTCCATCCCCAGCCGGAATCGCCTGGGACGGTAAACACCTGTGGCTGAGCGATAACAGGGAAGACAAGGTGAGCAAGATTAGCACGGAAGATGGCACCGCTATCGTCTCATTTACCGCTCCATCGGGGGAGTCCCAGGGGCTGGCGTTCGATGGCACCTATCTGTGGCTTGCAGATCGGTCGCAAGATGAGCTCTACATGATTGCGCCGGACAATGGCTACGTGCTCTGGGTGGTCAAGAGCCCGGGGCACTTCCCGACTGGCCTGGCTTGGGACGGGGCGCACCTGTGGTGCGCGGACTTTGAATCGGACCGGGTGTTTCGAATTGCAGTTGATGGCGAGCAGTACATCGCCCGAACAAACGAACGGCATGCACAGATTGAGTACACGCACCAAGTGCGCAATTATGGCCCTGGCAGGCTGAAGACGGCAGATGTGTACGTAGCACTGCCTCACGACCGGGACTCGCAAACCATCGACGGCGCAGCGGAGTTTGCGCCCAAGCCGACAGGGTTTGTCGCGGACCGCTGGCAGCAGCGCTGTGCCCACTTTCACTACGACAACGTGCCTCCTGCCTCCACCAAGACCTTGACCATGACACTCAAAGCGCGCGTTTACGAGGTCTTCTACTACATCCGCCCGGAAAGAGTGGGGAGCCTGGAGGAAGTTCCGGCCGAGATCAAGGCAAAGTATTTGGCGGACGGAACGAAGTACTGCCTCCAAGACCCCTTGATTCAGAGCTCCGCACGGGAGGCGGTCGGGGATGAGAAGAACCCGTACTGGATTGCCCGCAAGATCTACCACTGGCTGATGGGAAAGATGTCCTATGAACTTGCCGGCGGGTGGAACGTAGCACCGGAGGTGCTGCGGCGTGGAAACGGCTCATGCTCTGAGTACAGTTTCGTCTACATTGCCCTGTGTCGCGCCGCAGGGTTACCTGCACGGTATGTGGGTTCTGTCGTAGTCCGGGGCGATGACGCCAGCATGGACGACGTGTTCCATCGTTGGGTGGAGGTCTACCTGCCGAGGTACGGGTGGGTACCAGTGGACCCCAGTGGTGGTGACCAGGACTCGCCGCGCGCGCAAGCCCTCTATTTCGGGCATCTGGCCAATCGCTTCCTGATTACCACCGAGGGCGGGGGCGACTCTGAGTTTCTCGGCTGGACGTACAACTCGGCAGAGGGGTGGACCGCAGAGCCAAAGTGCAAAGTGGTCGTGGAGAATTTTGCCGATTGGAGCCCGGTGAAATAAACAAAAGGGGCTTTTTGACCATAAGGACAGTGTGCCTATGACGCAGATTTGTGAAGCGAGAAAGGGGAACATCACCCCGGAAGTGCGCGCGGTGGCAGCGCAGGAGAGAATTGAGCCAGAGCTCTTGGCGTCGCGCGTTGCTGCAGGAGAAGTGGTTATCCTCAAGAACCGGCTCCACTCTATTGAAAAGGTGTGTGGCGTGGGTAAAGGGTTACGTACCAAGGTGAACGCCAACATCGGCACTTCCTCTGATATCGCGGATATAGGTTTGGAGGTGGAAAAGGCAAAGGTGGCCGTGGCTGCGGGGGCAGATACCATCATGGATCTGAGCAGCGCTGGCGACCTGGACCGTATTCGCCAAGCGGTGATGGATGCGGCTCCTGTGCCCATTGGAACGGTTCCCATCTATCAGGCGGCTATCGAGTGCGCCGCGCGCAAAGGGGGTATCGTTCACATGACCGTCGACGACCTGTTTGCAGTGCTGCAAAGGCAGGCAGAGCAGGGTGTAGATTTTTTCACCGTCCACTGCGGCGTGACTTTGAGCGCATTGGAACGGCTGCGCAAAGAAGGAAGGGTGACCGATGTCGTGAGTCGCGGCGGCAGCTTCCATATCACCTGGATGGTGGCGAACGAGCGTGAGAACCCGTTGTACGAACAGTTTGATCGTCTGCTTGAAATTGCCAAACGCTACGACATCACCCTAAGTCTGGGGGACGGCTTCAGGCCTGGCTCGTTGGCCGATGCCACAGATCGCGCCCAGGTGCAGGAGCTCATTACCTTGGGGGAATTGGCCAAGACTGCCTGGGATGAAGGAGTGCAGGTGATGATTGAGGGACCTGGTCACCTGCCACTGCGCGAGGTTGAGGCAAATGTGCTCTTGGAGAAAAAGCTCTGCCATGGTGCGCCATTCTACGTACTGGGACCCCTTGTCACTGATGTGGCCCCGGGGTACGACCATATAGTGTCCGCCATCGGCGGCGCCATTGCTGCTGCAGCGGGGGCCGACTTTCTTTGCTATGTGACTGCTGGAGAGCACTTGCGCCTGCCCACCGTGCAAGACGTACGGGATGGGGTCATTGTCACGCGCATAGCCGCACACGTGGCCGACCTGGCCAAGGGGATTCCAGGTGCAGAGGAGTGGGACTTGGCCATGGCACGCGCGCGGAAGGCCTTGGACTGGGAACGCCAGATTGCCCTGGCGATCGACCCGGTGATTGCTCGCCGGGCCCGCGAAGAGGCACCCCCTGAGCAAAACGACGTATGCACCATGTGCGGCGAATACTGCGCACTGAAATTGGTCACGGAGACCCTAGGCCACAAGGACTGACCGACGATGCAGGCCTGGACCTTCCGACTCGATGCCGCACTGTTTTCTCTCATCAACCAAACACTCGCCAACCCGCAATTCGATGTCCTCATGCCTTTCCTTACGGACATTGACAACTGGAGGCTGATTATCGCGCTGGCTCTTCTGGCGCTGTGCCTCTTTGGTGGGAGGAAAGGACGTCTCGCCACTCTTTTGCTGGTAGTGACGGTGACTATGACTGACCAGACGAGCAGTCACCTGCTCAAGCCTCTTGTGGAAAGGACTAGGCCCTGCCACGTGCTCCCCAACGTGCGCTTGCTGGTGGGTTGTTCAGGCGCATTTTCTTTTCCCTCCTCTCATGCAGCAAATCTCTTTGGAGCCGCGTGGTTGTTGTGGCGCTTTTATCGCCCCCTGTGGCCGCTGTTTTTTCTTCTGGCCTCCTTCGTTTCGTATTCGCGCGTCTATGTGGGCGTGCACTACCCCTCGGATGTCCTCGCGGGAGCGGTGCTTGGCATCCTGTGCGCATGCACCGTCGAGGCGGTCTCTAGGTCTCTAATCCTTCGCTACACAAAGCTCGGCTAACGAGAGGCGGCACATGTGCAGACGCTTGTCGCCGGGAGCCGGGGGCCCCTCCGATGAGTGGAGGTTCGCGTTTTATCCTTCTCCTCAACATATCGTCGTCGCAATTCAGAGCTTTTCAATATGTTGATATTTTAGCTTGACATTTTGTTTGGAATTCGCTATATTTCAGCAAAGCATGGAGGAAACGAGGGCCGATTGTGGCTAGGTGTGCGAGTTGCTGAGGAACTCAAGGTAGGGCACGCCGACGATTGATGGACAACAAAGGGGAAGGGGGATGTCTCCGGTTGCGCAGGGGAGACACGCAACGAACTGGGATCAACTGGTGGTGAGGGCGAAAGCCCGTGGTGGAAGACGTGTGGGGTGGATCCCATGATGAGAGTGCAAGAGAGGGTGGCCAAGAGCAGACGTCGCCTCATTGTAGGTGTGGGGTGCATCCTGACCCTCGTCGTGTGGGCGTGTACGCCTGCGCCGCGCACAGGGTATCGATCGGAGGGACGTCCGTACCGGGGGGGCCTCTTTGATGGAGGCCCACGAAGGCACAGGGTGTTGACTGGTTACTGCTCCTACATGGGCAAGGAGCAGCAAGGGGAGCAGATGGCCAATGGGGGGCGCTACGACCCCTACGAAATGACCGCCGCACATTTGCGACTTCCGTTTGGCACGGTTGTCAAGGTGACCAACACCAAGAACGGGCGTTCGGTGCGGGTGGTTATTGCGGATAGGGGCCCTTTTAAGGCCAATCGAGTCATCGATGTCTCCTACGGCGCCGCCTACAGATTGGGCATGCTCAATGACGGCGTCGTTCCCGTGACCTTGGAGGTGATAGGAGACATGCGCGACCCAAACGTAATGCCGGATGAGCCCCTGGTCGAGGCACCGAGCGGGAAGGCAGAATGGTTAGGACGAGCAGTCCAAGGCTTTGAGCGTCTGGTCGATTGGGTGTTGAACAAGAACTGAAGTTGCCTGGGGCGTTGCTCCACACCGCCATTGGGCTCCGGTGGCAATAAGGACCAAACTTTAGAGGAGAACACGCTTTTGCTCTTCAGGAACTTGCTGAGGCGGACATTCCATAGGAGCGAGCACCGTATGGAAAAGGGCAAGGTGAAGTGGTTCAGCAAAACCAAAGGCTACGGTTTCATAACCCGTGAGGGCGGAGGGGACGTCTTCGTGCACTACAAAGCGATCGTGGGCGAGGGGTTCCGGGCGCTCGAGAAGGATCAAGAGGTCACTTTCGAGATCGAGGAGGGACCCAAAGGACCGCAAGCCGCCAACGTGCGGGTCGTGTAGCTGGCTTTGCTCTTGGCAGACGGTCTCAGCCACGCTGGGACCGTCTGCTGTTTAGGGAGTACGATGATTGCTCTGCCGCCTTCCTTCGGCAAGTCACCACCAGGCGATCACACTACCAGAGCGAAATGCACGCTCTGCATCTGCTAGCGCCTCTCTGCTTCCCACGTCCCACCAGTGAGCATTCCCAATATCATATGCCACAATCTCGTGGTCGGCGCACAGGCGTATCTCCGCGTCGATCAGGGAAAAAGGCGGAGTTTCAGACAAGAGGGGCAGCATTCCGGGCGAGATTACTTGGATGCCGCTATATCCCATCGACCGCACTCCTCCGTCTGGAACTCGATTAAGGGCGTGTCCCATCCTGCCGCAGAGCAAACCTTTGTTGTCTATGGCCAGAGGCCTGGAGGTGGGACGCACCTGGACTGCCAGTGTTGCCAAGGCACCGCGGGTACGGTGGTAATTCAGAAGGGCCACGAGGTCTATGTCAGCCACGATGTCCACATTGTGAAGGAAAAAGGGTTCCGGGCCGGCAAAAAAACGAGCCACTTTTTGCAGCCCACCCCCGGTGCCGAGGATCAGCGGCTCCCGCGAGAACTCGACGTGAACCCCAAAGCCACTGTGTCCTTCTACGTATTCCACCACCTTTTCGGCAAAATGGTGCACGTTGATGACGATTTGGTCCACGCCTGCCTGAACAAGCTTGCGTATGACGATCTGAATCAGAGGGGTACCACAAAGTTCAACCAGTGCTTTAGGGCGCTGGTCGGTGAGAGGGCGGAGGCGTGTGCCCAAACCAGCGGCGAGGATCATGGCCTTCATGTTTGCCCCTGCCCAAGTGCCAGGTGCTGGACGGCCACCTGCACGCCCCGCTGTCGCAAGTGCTCAGCTAAGGACTCGGCGCAGTACACCGAGCGGTGTTGCCCACCGGTACAACCAAACGCCACCATTAGGTGCTCGAATTCGCGGGCCGTGTAGCTGGCAACAGCCATGTCCACAATCGCGAAGACGTGCGCAAGGAAGGAATGCACATCTTTGCAGGCCTCTAAGTAGGCCTTCACCTCGCGATCCAGCCCGTTCAAGCTGGCGAATGCGGGATCCCGGCCAGGATTGGGCA
This sequence comes from candidate division KSB1 bacterium, assembly GCA_034506335.1. Classification (NCBI taxonomy): domain Bacteria; kingdom Pseudomonadati; species Candidatus Zhuqueibacterota bacterium. The sequence goes on along the minus strand of JAPDPR010000028.1, from coordinate 22,411 downwards.
GCAGACGACAATCAAACACAAACCCGCCGCCATGGCCGTGCGGATCCGCGGGTATGCCGTTGCGGAAGTAACTGAAGCTGACGATAGTCACTGTCAATCCGCCTGCCATCTCACATGCCCCGTAGCTCCGGGTCGCTGACGAGTCCTTCGCAGACTTTCCGCAACTCGGGAAGCTGCGCCAAAATGGGCAAATCCTTCTCCAGGAGGATCTCCAAGTTTCGAATGGCAAAGGGCACGCTCTTAAAGAAATGCTTCTTCCCCTTGACCACACTGAGATAGCCGTACGCGCCGAAGGCCTGCATCATTCTAATGAGCACAAACCCGTAGAAGTAGTGGACGAAGCGCTGAGGGTCCACCTTTTCGTATTGCTGAACCTTATCCAGGTAGTGAGCCAATAGCTCCATCCGCGTGGTCTCAGGAACATTGGCTTTGGCATCATAGAGAAGCGAAGCCACGTCGTATTGGAGCGCTCCTCGCCTCCCGGACTGGTAGTCTATGTAGTAGGGTTTCCCCTCCACAACCATAATGTTGCGCGATTGAAAATCTCTGTACATGAAATACTTGCGGGGCTCCTCGAGAAGAAACACACGCAGTCGACGAAAGTCCTCCTCCAGCTTGGTAAAGTCCAATGGGCCTTTGTAAAAGACCTCAAGGAACCGATGGCGGAAATAGTGGAGGTCCCACGCCATCGATTCTTCGCCGAACTCACGGTGTTGGTGGCAGAGATCATAATCGATGCTGGCGCCTGCGACGATCTGAAACAAGGGGAGGTCCTCAAGCACCTTGCGGTACATGTCCACAATGCGCGGCGAGAATCCCTCTTTTTCGCGCAGGGCGACCATCCAGTCGAACAGAGTCCAGTCCCCGAGGTCTTCTTCCAGGTAGACTCCCCGCGAGAGATCCTCCGCATAGATTGCGGGCACGCGGAGCCCATGTCGCGCAAAATGGCGGCTGAACTCCAGGAAGGCTACGTTGAGTGCGTGGTCCTCGCTCCAGATGCCGATCACTGTTCGTTCCTCGTCCGCGAGGCGAAAGATGTGCCGATCAGAGCCGTCCCCTTTCAATTGGACAATGGAGGATGGCTCATGTCCATAGGTTTTTTGAAAAAGTCGGGCAAGCTGCTCCATATGCACCGCGGGTTTCATTCATTGCAAAGCAAAACCGTGCGAAATCTATGCATTTCTCCCCAAGAATCAAAGTGCTTTTTCGGCAGGTGCAGGGAAGTTTTCTACGGGAGACTTCTTTGGCTCTGGTGAGCGCCCTGTCGGTTACGGAAGGCGCGAATAGGCCGGCACTGCTTTACGGGGCCCAACCACTTTGACTTGCGCTGAACTTGGCACGGAGAGGCCTCCCGACAATGTGCTTGACAAAGAGCCGAGATATCCGTATATTTGCACCGAAAACGTGAGAGGCCCTCGCGTTGCTGATGCTGCTCAAGGATGCGTGTGGTGGGTGGACCAAGAGCCTTCGCTGAAATTCTTCGCATTCCCTTCGTTGCCAGCGCACATGTATTGGACGGCAAGATGTTCGGTAAGATGAGGTTCCGTTCTTGTGGGTCCTATCCTGAGCTGAGAACCGTCATATCAGCATGTCCCTACAACTCACCAAGGGTAGCCCAACAGGAGCGGCGCCTGCTGGGGCGCTGCGTGGCTGATGACTGTTCAGAGAGGTGCCTCGGTTCAGCTTGGCAGTGGCACGGGCGAACCATGCGCCAGCTTCATTGCCGGTCTATGGACGGGTCGGCGGGGGGTTGGTGAGAAAGGAGGAGCACTCTGTGGGGCGCACGAAAGGGCAGGCGCGATGGATTGTGGGCTTGTGTGCCGTGTTTGTGCTAGCACCGTGTGCACGGCTGTTCGGCCAGGTCGTTCCCATCATTGAGCTCCACCGCAATGACCAGCTTGGAATGCCCAAGGCTCCGTACACGGAGGGCACCCAGGTTACCGTGACGGGAATTGCTACCGTGGGGACGGGTACTTACGGGAGCAATCTTGAGATTTTTGTGCAGGACCCCACAGGGGGGGTGTGCGTATTTGGTCACAGCGACCCCACGCGCATCAACCTCGGCGACAGCATCACCGTGACCGGGGTGATAAAGTCCTACTACGGGTTGGTGGAGGTGTACGGATACCCCAGCAATCCACTGCGGATAACCCTACATGGCTCCGGTTATCCTGTGCCAGAGCCGCTGGTGCTCACCTGCGCGCAAGTTGCTAATTCCTTTTTGCCAGATGGGAGCGAACCTTACGAGGGGCGACTGATTCGTGTCAACAGCGTGACCTACACCCAAACCGGCACGTATGGAGGGCTGTTGCGCGATGCCACTGGCACGTGTGACCTCTTCATTGATAAGGACACCGGCATACCGCATCCCAGTGGGGTCTTTGACGTCGTGGGAATACTGAAACAGTACGACCAAACCTCTCCTTTTACCTCCGGGTACGAGGTTTCTCCTCGCTACCGTGAGGACATCATCAGCCGTAGCGGGCCGCAAATTGTGTGGGGGCCCATGGAGGCGGACATCGACCCAGATGCAGTCACAATCGTGTGGGACACAGACACACCGGCCACGAGCCTGGTGAGGTTTGGCAGGACCACCGGATACGAGCTGGGCAGCGTGGGTGATAGTACGCTGGTGCTGCACCATGCGGTTAGGCTTAGCGGCCTCTCACCAGCGACCTTCTACCACAGCCGCATCCTATCCACGAATGCGGTGGGCACCACGCAGGGTGAGGACCTGCTTTTCAGCACAGCGTCGCCACCAGAGTGCTCGGGGGAGATCGTAGTCTACTTCACGAAGAGCATCAACCCGGCTTACGCCACAGGGACGGTCGCGCACGGCGAGGTGGATGTGGCGCAAAGGCTCGCAGACCGAATCAACGCGGCACGTTACTCCATCGATTTCTGTTTCTACAATCTCACCCATACTCTTGTCTCGCAGGCTCTGGTGGCCGCCAAGGCTCGGGGGGTGAGTGTGAGGGTGATCACCGAACGGGACAATCTGAGCAACCAGATAGCCGACCTGGTGGCAGCGGGCATTCCGGTCATCGATGACACCTTTGGCAGCAACGATGGCACAGGTTACATGCACAACAAGTTCGCCGTGTTCGATTACCGGAATACTACAAGCGCGGCGGACGATTGGGTGTGGACCGGATCATACAATGCCAGTTACGCCGGTGTGAGCAACAATGCAGAGAACGTGCTAGTCATTCAAGATCAAGCCCTGGCCGCATGCTATACTGTGGAGTTCAATGAGATGTGGGGCAGCGAAAACGAGACTCCGGACCCAGCCACAGCACGTTTTGGCGCCCGCAAGGAAGAGAATACACCTCACCGCTTCGCCATCGGTGGCAGGCTCGTAGAACAGTACATGAGCCCCTCCGACCGGACGACCGGCAAGATCATTCGTGCGTTGAACACCGCGCAGACCTCGATCTACTTCTGCATCTACTCCTTTACGCGGTATGACGTGGCCTCGGCGATGAGGGACAAGTGGTACTACGTGCCTGGCTTCAAGCTGAAGGGGGTGTTCGACAGCGCCGAGGCCCGCGATGCCTCTTCCCAATTCGGGAACATGGCAGGAACGGGCTCCTCGCCTTGGTCTCCGAAGGCCGACGTGTGGATCGACCTGGAGGCGGGTCTTTTGCATCACAAGTACGCCATAGTGGACGTTTACGCGGTGGAGAGCGACCCCCTCGTGGTCACCGGTTCGCACAACTGGACCACTAGTGCCGAGACCATAAACGACGAGAATACCCTCATCATCCATGATGCGGATATTGCCAACCAATTCCTTCAAGAGTTTGCGCAGCGTTACCGCGCGGCTGGTGGCCGCGACGATCTACGCACCCAGGTAGAACCAACTCTTACCTCAGAGCGCGTGCCGCGCGAGCAAGGATACGCGCTGTCTTCCTTCTACCCCAATCCTTTCAGTCAGAGTACACATGTGACGGTGAGCATTCCTAGGCAGGTAAGTGCAGCCGGACGTTCGGGCGAAACTCATGTCGCTGTCTACGATGTGCGGGGAAGAGAGATCGCCGTGCTTCATCGAGGGCCTCTTCCGGCTGGAGAGCACTCCTTCCATTGGGACGGCGTCGACGGTGCAGGGCGCAGGGTGGGCCCGGGGGTCTACTTTTGCGTGCTGGAAGCTGAGGGCGCCCGCGTGGTGCAAAAGGTGAGCCTTTTGCGGTGAGTTGCGAGTGTGCGATCGTAGCCCATGGAGGAGCGCGGTGAGGAGGAGGTTACTTGTGGTCGCGACCTTGTGCGTGGTGGCGGGTGCTGTTTACCCAGAGGAATTCCCATGGGTGGTGCGGTTTTCTCTCGCGGACATGCATCTGGAGCCAGCGGTGGGCTTTACGCGCGTGACCATGGATGGGTGCGAACTGACGGAGGTGGTGGGCGAGCCGCAGGTTCCGGTGAGAATTGTGCGCTTGGCCTTACCACCAGGCGCGCGGGTCACGGGTATCGAAACGGATGGATCGGCAGCGCATCCCATTGCCTTTGGGGTGAAAGTGATACCCGCTCAGCCACCCGAGCCATATTCCCTGTCGCGCACCGTCGGGTTTGTACCTCCCAAGGCAGAGGTGTATGAGCGGGAGGAGCCATACCCTAGGGCTGTGGTCGAGCTCCTCGGGCAGGGTCAATGTGCCGGGCTGACTATTGCAGAGCTGGCCGTTTATCCCATAGCTTTCGCACCTGCACGGGGCGAGGTGCTCCTTCGCGAAGAGGTGCTCCTGCGCGTGCGGTACGACCGCGCGTTTCCGCGTGGCAGCGTAGACGCGGGACTTCTGTCTATGGTCGAGGCTTTGGTGGAGAACAAAAGCGAGCTGCGCCTCTTCGCCGCCGAAGGGTTGAACAAAGGAGGAAGTGCACCCGCTGAATGCCATGAGTACGTGATCATCACTCCGGCGGCCTTCAAAGAGGCCTTTCAGCCGCTGGCAGAGTGGAAACGGCAAAAGGGACTGGGGGCGGTCATCGTCACCACTGAGGAAATCTACCGGACCTATCCCGCAAAAGACAATGCCGTGAGGGTGCGTGAATTCTTGAAAGCGGCCCGGCAGGCGTGGAACCTCCGCTGGGTGCTCCTCGGCGGAGACGTCGATGCCGTCCCTTACCGCACCGCCTACGCCATGGATTGTCTACAAGGCGAAAAGGCCAACGCCATCCCGTGTGACCTCTACTTTTCTGACCTTGATCGCACCTGGGATGAGAACGGCTCGCGGATCTATGGTGAAGTTGCTGACAGCGTGGACCTGTATCCCGACGTGTTCGTGGGGCGAGCCCCTGTTAACAACGTGGCCCAGGTGGAAACCTTCGTGCGCAAGGTGCTCACGTACGAGCAAGCGCCGCCGCGCGACTATCTGACACGTGCCCTCTTTGCTGCGGACGTTTTGTGGGAAAATCCCTACACAGACTCTGGCCTTGGCAAAGACTTGATCGACGAGCTTTACGTGCCGGCGCGGTTTTCCATAACCAAGCTTTACCGTTCGCGCGGCAACGAGAGCGTTCAGTCAGTGGTTGCTGCCCTGAATCAAGGAATGAACTTGGTCAACCACGACGGGCATGCATTCACCACCGTGATGGGTGTGGGCAACGGTTACCTCCAATTGGCCGACATGGATAGGCTTGCGAACGGTCCACGCTATTCGGTGCTCTACTCCATCGGCTGTTATCCGGCCAACTTTGAAGAGGACTGCATTGCGGAGCACTTTGTCCGCAACCCGCGCGGCGGGGGCGTCGTCTTTATCGGCAATTCGCGGTACGGGTGGGGGTCGCCGGGCAATCCAAAGTATGGTTATTCAGACCGGTTTGACCAGCAATTCTATCGGTTTCTAATGCAGGAAAACGTGGTCCACGTAGGTCAAACCTTGGCTATGGCAAAAGCCTACTACGTGCCCTTTTCCCGTCAGGAAAACGTGTACCGCTGGTGTCAGTATGAGATTACCTTGCTCGGGGACCCCGAGATGCCCATTTGGACCGATGAGCCGCGGGAGCTCGCCGTCGAATGTCCGCCTTCTGTCGCTCCGGGCGAACAACTCTTCACGGTGCGCGTGCTTGATGGCGGGGTACCGGTGAGTCGTGCCTCGGTGTGCGTCATCTGTGGGCAGGAGGTGTACGAACGGGGCACTACAGATGCATCAGGGATATGTGCTCTCTCCGTCGCGCCCGCCTCTGGTGCCGACTCGCTCGTTGTGACCGTTACTGCCCACAACTACCTGCCGCGCATAGTGAAGGTGCCGCTGCAGTCTTTGACGCCTCATGTCGTTTTCGCGGCATGGCGCCCGCTTGATCCGGGGAGAACGCCGGATGCCCTTGAGCCTGCATCGGAAGTAGCGCTTCAGATTACGTTGCGCAATCACGGGGCCACCACCGCTGAGCAGGTACGAGCAGTACTTAGATGCGAAAGCGCCCTTGCCACCATTCTCGATAGCACTGCGGTCTATGGGAATATCGGGCCGGATTGCTCGGCCACTCCGGTGTCACCCGACGAATCTTTCGTTTTGAAGGTCGCCGCCCAGGCCGGGTACGGCGATGTTGTGGCTTTCTCGCTCACGGCCACCGATCGTTGGGGGCAGTCGTGGCGGAGTATGTTCAGTGTGCCGGTAGCCGCCCCTTACCTTTGCGTGGCGCGGGTGACTGCTTCGGATGAACGCACAGGAGACGGCGACGGGCTCTTGGAGCCAGGGGAGACGGTGGACCTTGCGGTGACCCTTGCAAACCAAGGTTCCAGACCGGCAATTGCAGTAGTGCTGGAGACAGTGACCGAGGAAGAGGGAATAGCGGTCCTCACCCCGCGCGTTGAGGTCGGGACCATCGGGTCCAGCGATAGCGGTACGGTGGAGATCGCGGTCGGCATCCACCATGATGTGCCGGAGCCGTATTTTCCCAGACTCACCATGGTTTTGGCTGAACAGGGGGGCAAAGCTTTCTCCGCCTCCACTACTCTCATCGTCGGCGCCACAGGGTTTTTCGACGATATGGAACAGCCGGTTGCCGGCTACGTCCATGGAGGTGCGCATGATTTGTGGCATGTCACCACCCGGCGTGCGCATTCCGGGTGCAGTTCCTGGTACTGTGGGGAGGAGGCCTCTGGCCTCTATCTCCCAAGTACCTACACAGCGCTCATCACACCACAGTTTCGGGTGCCGCCGGACGCAAAGCTGAGCTTCTGGGCCTGGTACGATGTGGCGGTGTATTCGCAGGGAGGGTACCGGGGTGATGGCCTCTATGTGCAGGTGCGCCGGGGCCAGGACTGGGTCACACTGGATTTTATCGGCACGGGCGGGGCGCTGGACTCCACCCTCATGGGGAATGACTGGTTGCCATATTCCTATGACATCTCTTTTCTCCGACCTGGCGCTGTGAGTGCCGTACGTTTGCTCTTTGAGAGCGACCCGGCTGAGGAACACGAGGGCGTGTATATCGATGATATTGCTGTGGCACCAGGAAATCTCACGACGCTTGTGGCGGAACCGATGGGTGCGGTTTGTTCCGAGGACTTTGAGGTAACAAATGGCTATCCTAACCCTGGTAATCCATGGGTAGAGGTGGTATGCAAAATGCCTCGTCCGGAGAGGGTGGTGGTGCGCATCTATGACCTGGAGGGGCGGCAGGTGCGAACTCTCCTTAATGGCGAGCTGGAGGCAGGGGCGCACAGGGTGCGGTGGCAAGGTGACGACGAACAGGGGCGTGCGGTTCCCAGTGGCCTTTACTTTTGCGTCATGACCACGACTATGAGTCGGGCGGTCCGCAAGTTGACGGTGGTGCGCTAAACAAGAGGTTGCCTTGCATGGCGCGGTAGGCAGTCGGAGATCGGAGGGCACATGGCGGAGAAGATGAAAGCGGTAGTGAAGACAAAACCTGGTCCTGGTGCAGAATACATAGAGGTGGACATCCCCACGTGTGGCCCGGATGAGGTTCTGGTGAAGGTGGGCGCCACCTCTATTTGTGGGACCGACCTGCACATTTACGAATGGAACCAATGGGCCGCCGGGCGCATCAAGACGCCGCAAATCATGGGGCACGAGCTGGCAGGGGAGGTAGTGGAAGTCGGCGAGCGGGTCAAGTGGGTGAAAGTGGGAGACAAGGTCTCCGCCGAAACTCACATCCCTTGCGGTCACTGCTATCAGTGCCGCACCGGGCGTATGGCCATCTGCCGCAACATGAAGATCTTCGGTGTGGACCGCGACGGTGTGTTCGCCGAATACGCTGTCGTGCCGGAGGTGGACGTGGTCAAGAACGACCCTGGGGTGCCCTACGAGTATGCTTCGGTGCAGGAACCTTTGGGCAACGCAGTGGACACGATCCTGGCTGAGGACGTTGCTGGAAAAACAGTGGCGGTCATGGGTGCAGGGCCGGTGGGGCTGTTTGGCGTTGCGGTGGCCCGCGCCTCCGGTGCCTCAGCCATTTATGTGACTGACATCAATGAGTACCGATTGGGGCTCGCCAAAGCACTCGGAGCGACTAAGACGTTTAATCCTCGGACCACCGACGTAGTGGGGGAGATCATTGAAGCGACAGATGGAAACGGGGTAGACGTAGCGGTGGAGATGTCGGGAAGCCCCGATGCCCTGCGCCAGGCCCTCAAAGTCACCACCCCTGGAGGGCGGGTTTCCATCCTCGGCTTGTACAACGGGCATGTAACCCTAGACATTAACGACGACGTCGTGTTCAAGGCGCTGCGCATCTACGGCGTCACCGGGAGGACGATGTTCCAGACGTGGTACAAGAGTGCCGGCTTCATCAAAAGCGGGTTGATCGACCTGAAGACCATCATCACTCATACGTTTCCTTTGGCGGATTTCGAAAAGGGGATGAAGCTCATGGCCGCAGGGAACTGTGGCAAGGTCGTGCTTGTGCCGTAGAATGGTGCTCAATAGGCGAGTACCTTGATGGTCCTGGGCGTGGGTGTTGACATCATCGAGATTGAGCGCGTGGCGGAAGAGATACAGCGCCATGGGGAACGTTTCTTGAAACGGGTGTATGCGCCGGAGGAAGTCGCCTACTGCGAAGAAAAGAGCTACCGGGCCCAACACTATGCGGTGAGGTTCGCCGCGAAGGAGGCGACGTTCAAGGCGCTCGGCACCGGATGGCAGGACGGGCTGTCGTGGCAGGATGTAGTCTTGCGCAATGACGCGCATGGTAAACCGGCTCTCGCTCTCGGCGGGAGGGCAAGAGAGCTGGCTGAGCAAAAAGGAGTGGCCCGAGCTCATGTGTCGGTCTCGCATTGCCGGACGTATGCTGCTGCGGTGGTAGTCTTGGAGTCGGAATGAGGCGCTTGACTGGCTCAGAGAAAAAGCAATGGTGTTGCCGGGAATGTGGGCCGACGCGCTCCGCGGCGTCGGATTCCGCGAGCAAGGTGCGTCGTCAGGGTAAGTAGAAGCCAGAGGGACTGCTATGGAAGACGTGAAGAAGGTCGTCATCGACTACATCAAGAAGGAATACGTGGAGGACGATGAAACAGAAATTACCGAGTCAACGCCCCTGGTTTCAGGGGGCATTGTGGACTCGTTTTCGATGGTGTCGCTGAAGGCTTTTCTGGAGAAGAAGTTCGGCGTCCAGATACCGGATGCCAAGGTTTCGCCCGAGACCTTCGACACGGTGAACAGCATTGCCGCGCTGGTGAAGGAGTTGCGGGGGTGAGTACCGCGTGGGCCGCCCATGGGCATTGCCCAGTGGGATGTGGCTCGGCAAGGCCAGGGATAGTTGGCGGGAACGCAAGCTACTGTTGGATGGATTTCTCCGCGGCAAGGGGGGCAACGCCACCATACGAGGGCCATCGGGTAAGGCTGGAGAAAGAAGGGTGCAACGGTGTCCAGGGGTAAAGTGATTGTGACCGCACCAGCGTTCGGTGCAGGAGGTGAAAGTGGCATACGGAAGGGCAAGGGAGTATTACCGGCAGGAGCTGGCGAAGATCCGCGAAGCTGGACTTTACAAGGAGGAGCGGTACATCTGTTCGCCCCAGGCGGCCGAGATTGCGGTAGAATACCCGCGCGGCGCGCCGCGGCGTGAGGTTATCAACCTCTGCGCCAACAACTACTTGGGGCTATCGAGCCACCCGGCCATACTTGAAGCAGCGAGGGAAGGGCTGGAGGAGCGCGGCTACGGCATGTCCTCAGTTCGCTTTATTTGCGGCACCCAGGACATCCACCGCCAGCTTGAGGAGAAGCTCACCCAGTTCCTCGGCACCGAAGACACCATCCTGTTTGCGTCCTGTCTGGACGCCAACGCCGCGATTTTCGAGGCCCTCCTGGGCCGAGAGGACGCAGTCATTGCCGACAAGTTGGTCCACGCCTCCATCGTCGACGGAATCCGCCTGTGCAGCGCCCAGCAGTTCGTGTACAAGCACATGAACATGGAGCACCTTGAGGAGAAGCTGCAGGAGTCCCAGTCGTGTCGTTTTCGCTTGATTGTCACCGACGGCGTTTTTTCCATGGACGGTGACGTCGCTCCACTCGACAAGATTTGCGACCTTGCCGACAAATACGACGCCATGGTCATGGTGGATGACTCGCACGCCACGGGCTTCATGGGCAAGAACGGGCGGGGGACGCACGAGCACTGCGGTGTGGTAGGGCGGATTGACATCATCACCACCACGCTGGGCAAGGCGTTGGGAGGGGCCTCGGGCGGGTGTGCCAGTGGTCGTAAGGAGCTGGTGGAAATGCTCCGCCAGCGAGGCCGGCCGTACCTCTTTTCTAACACCGTGCCGCCGGTGATCGTGTCGGCGGGACTTAAGGTCCTGGACCTCCTGTCCCAGACGACGGAGCGAAGGGACAAGTTGGAAAGGAACACCCTCTACTTCCGCACGCGCATGAAGGAAGTGGGTTTTGACATCCGTGACGGTGTACATCCCATCGTGCCCATCATGTTGTACAATGCAAAACTCGCGCAGGACATGGCGCGGGATCTGTACGACGAAGGGATCTACGTGGTTGGCTTCTCTTTCCCGGTGGTGCCCCAGGGTCAGGCGCGCATTCGCGTGCAGATTTCCGCCGACCACGAACGCGAGCATTTGGACCGCGCGATCGAAGCCTTCGTCAAGGTGGGGAAGAAGTACGACATTCTGGGCAAGGGCAAGAAAGAGATTATCGACATGTATGGCATGTGAGGCTTGACTTTCCAGAGCGAGCTCGCGCAAGGGCTGAGCGAGGAGGGTACGCAATGTACGAACAACTGCGTTCTGTGCTCCACGAGCGTTTAGCCGAAGTAAGGCAGGCCGGGCTTTACAAAGAGGAGCGGTTGATAGAAACTCCCCAGGGGCCGTCAATCCGCGTGCGGCCGGGGAAGGAAGTGCTGAATTTTTGCGCTAACAACTACTTGGGCTTGTCCAGTCACCCCAAGGTGATTGAGGCGGCGCATCGCGCGCTGAACGAGCGCGGCTACGGGATGTCGTCGGTGCGCTTTATCTGCGGCACCCAGGACATTCACCGCGAGCTGGAAGAGCGGCTCAGCGATTTTCTTGGAACTGAAGACACCATTCTTTACTCTTCCTGTTTCGATGCGAACGGGGGATTGTTTGAGGCCCTGCTTGGCCCTGAGGACGCGGTGATTTCCGATGCTCTGAACCACGCCTCGATCATCGATGGTATTCGCTTGTGCAAAGCGGAGCGCTATCGTTACCAGCACAATGACATGGCGGCGTTGGAGGAGGCGCTGGTCAACGCCAAGAATGCACGCGTCAAGATGATAGCCACCGACGGGGTTTTTAGCATGGATGGGGCAATCGCTAACCTGCCGGCCATTTGCGATTTGGCCGAACGGTACAACGCCGTGGTGATGGTAGACGATTCACATGCCACTGGCTTCCTGGGACCGCATGGACGAGGCACGCCCGAGTACCATGGCGTGCAAGGGCGGGTGGATGTGATCACCAGCACGCTGGGCAAGGCGTTGGGGGGCGCATCGGGCGGCTTTACTTCTGGGCGGAAGGAAATCATCGAGTGGTTGCGGCAGCACTCGCGTCCCTACCTCTTTTCTAACACGTTGTCGCCAGTGGTAGTGGGTACCTCGCTGGCGGTGCTCGAGCTCCTTTCTGAGGTGGATGAGCTGCGCGCCAAGCTGTGGCGTAACACCGCCTACTTCCGCCGTGAAATTGCCGGCCTCGGCTTCGAGGTGAAGCCCGGAGACCATCCCATTGTGCCCATCATGCTCAGTCGCTTCCCTAACGACGCTCAGCTGGCGCAGATGATGGCCCGCGACTTGTTGGACGAGGGGATCTACGTGGTCGGCTTTAGCTATCCCGTGGTGCCGAAGGGGCAGGCGCGCATCCGGGTGCAGATTTCGGCAGCACATGAACAGGAACACCTCGACCGAGCATTGAGCGCTTTTGCCAAGGTTGGGCGCAAGCACGGGGTCATCGGCTAAAGGCGGGGAGTAGGAATCCAGACGCTTTTTGGACGTCGTATGGGATTGACACGTCCCACGCGTTTCAGAGGGGTGCCGCTGTCGCCTGGCCTTGCCATGGGCCAGGCGTGTCTGTTCGGGGAGCACCTGGCGGTGCCCCAGCGAAGCCTTCGCCCCGGAGAGGCTGCCGAAGAACTGGAGCGTCTGGAGCACGCTGTCGCGCAGACGCGTCGCGAGTTGACCGAGCTCAGGGATGGTGTGAGGAAGGAGATCGGCGCGCGCGAAGCCGAGATCTTTGAGGCCCACCTGCTTTTCCTCGATGACCCCTACCTAAAGAGTGAGGTAGAGCGCAAACTTTTCGTCGAGCGCAAAGGGTTGGAACAGGCTCTTGCAGAGGTGATGGAGGAATCCGAGCGCCTTCTCAGTGCCGTGGAAGACCCCTACCTGCGGGAGCGGGCAGTGGACATGCGCGATGTGGGGAGTAGGCTGCTGAGACACCTCATGGGGCGCCGCCAGGAAGCTTTTCTTGCTGCGCATGAGGATGTGGTGGTGGTAGCGGAGGAGTTGACTCCGTCGCAGACGGTGGGTCTTGACCGCGGCAAGATCAAAGCCTTTGTCACTGCGCGGGGAGGGGCAACGTCGCACGCCGCCATTCTGGCCAGGAGCATGGGCGTACCACTGGTCTCCGGGGTAAGGGAGGTACATCGTCGGGTCGCATTAGGGGATCGGATAATTGTAGATGGCACCCGTGGATCGGTCATCGTAAACCCCTCGCCCGAGGACGAAAAGGCTTACGAGGAACGTCGCGCTCTCCTCGAAGGTACCGCGCGAGAACTGGTAGAGCTTGTTAAGCTGCCCTCCCTGACCAGGGATGGGGTTCCTATCAGCCTCATGGCGAATGTGGGCACGCTGGCCGACCTGGAATGGGCACTCCAACGCGGCGCCGAAGGGGTCGGCCTCTTCCGCACAGAGATGCTTTTCATTGACCGTGACTCGTTTCCGCCCGAGGAAGAGCAATTCGCCGTGTATCGCCGGCTCGTCGAGGGCGTTGCGCCATCGCCGGTGGTGATCCGTACTATCGACGTGGGCGGCGACAAATTTGCACGCGCGCTTCCAGGGCTGCACCGCGAAGCTAATCCCTACCTTGGTCTGCGCGCTGTACGGTTTTCTTTGGAACACCCGGATCTGTTTCGGGCGCAGCTGAGAGCCATCCTTCGCGCCGCACGCTACGGACACGTCGCGATCTTGGTGCCAATGATTTCCACGGTAGAAGAGGTCCGCCGAGTAAAGGCATTTTTACGCCAGGCGAGGGATGAGCTCGAAGCTGGAGGCCTGATACCCGTCCCCACTGTGCCTCTGGGCATAATGATCGAAATTCCTTCAGCGGCCCTGATGGTCGAGGCACTCCTCCGCGAGGCAGACTTTATTAGCGTGGGCACCAATGACCTGATTCAGTACACGCTGGCGGTGGACCGCAGCAATGAGCGGGTGACCAACCTTTACGATCCCCTACACCCAGCCGTTCTGCAGTTGCTGAAGCGCGTTGCCGAGGCGGCGGCGGCCGCAGGAAAAGAGGTTAGCATCTGTGGCGAGATGGCTGGTGACCTTCTCTATACAGAGCTCCTCGTTGGTCTCGGGTTTCGCAAGCTGAGTATGAGCCCGCACTTCATACCGGAAGTCAAGCGCGTCGTGCGCTCGGTGGTACTTGGCGAAGCGCAAGACCTAGCAGCTTGTGCTTTGTCGCGAGCCACCTCTGCCGAAATCCGTCGGCTCCTTATGCGTTCTCTACGTGCCAAGAAGCTTCCTGGTGTGTTGCTCCACTGAAATGCATTTCTCCACCTTGCCTTCTTCCAGGGTAGCGCAATTCTACGGCTGGGCGCGTGTTTAAAAGGTGTGCGCAACAAGCTGGTCACGGACGTCAAGAGCATGGATGACGAGGCACTGGTAGACAAGTTCCAGAGGGGCGACACCGAGGCTTTCGGTGAACTGGTCCGCCGCTATGAGGACAAGGTGATGGCTACCTGTGTGCGCATGCTGGGCAACAGGGAGGACGCCGAAGATGCGGCGCAAGAGGTATTCGTCAAAGCTTTCGATGCCCTGCCCCGGTTCGACCCGCGCGCCAAGTTTTCCACCTGGCTCTATCGTGTCGCCACCAATCACTGCTTGAACGTGTTGCGGGCAAGGAGGGTCCGACGGTTGCTTTCCCTTGAGCGCAGCGCCCTTGAACCTGACGGGTATTTTGGGTCTGCCCAACGCGACCCTGCCCCAGGGCCTGATGGGGATCTGGAACGCGAAGAGAGGGGGCGCGCCTTGTGGAAGGCCATCGACTCACTGCCGGAAAGCCAGAAAGTGGCAACGGTGCTCGCGCGCTTTGGCAATCTTTCTTACGCAGAGATCGCCGAGGTCATGGAGACCAGCGTGTCGGCTGTGGAGTCCATTCTGCACAGGGCCAAGCGACGCCTGTACCGGCAACTTTCCCATATGCTTGAGGAAAAAGCTTGAGCGCAAGTTTATCGGCTGCGAAGTGTTGAAAGGCGTGGAGAACGAATCATGACGTGCAAACAGGTACAATGTCGGCTGTCCGCCTTTATGGACGGCCAATTAGACGCGGGGCTTGCACGCGAGGTAGCCGAGCACCTGGAGGCGTGTGGCGAATGCGCAGCCGAGCTTATGCGACTGCAGCGGGTGTGGGCACTTCTGGGTGACCTTCCACCGGTGCAGGCACCACCGTTTTTTGCCGCGCGTGTTATGGCGCGAATCGTGTCACGGCCGCGTGGCGCCGTGCGACGGTTAGCGGAGCTCTTCCTTGCGCGGCCCCTGGTACCCATCGCAGTGTCTGCGGGCATCCTGGCCGGGGTGCTTATGGGGAGCCGGTTGGGCAGTCTGGTGAGCAGTTTGCGCAGCCACCAGGACGCCTCCATTACGCAGGTGAGTGCCGAGTTCGACAACTTTGCTGACTTGCCGCCAGGTTCCTTGAGCGAGGTGTATGTAGCCCTGGCAGCTTCGAACAATAGCAAGTAGGTGCATGATGCGCAACAAGTGGATGTTCTTGGCCCTTGTCTTTTCCCTCACCGTCAACGTGGTAGCGATAGTCACGTTGGCTGTCTTCTGGCTCACAAGACCGAAGGAGAAGCCATGGCGACCGCCGCGCTGGAGTAGCGAGACGCGTGTCCGTTTCCACCCGGAGACGGATGAGGTAGTCGGCAAGATGGTGCAGGACTATTTCGCGCGTGCACAGAGGGAGAAGGCAGCCTTAAGGGCCACCCGGTTGAAGCTGGTGGAACTCCTGCGCCAGGAGGTGCCGGATACCGTCAAGATTATGGCGACCATCGATGAGTTGGCGCGTCACCAAGCGGAGTTGGAGAGAATCACCGTCCGCCATCTCTTGGGCCTCAAGCCGCGTATTGGACGTGAAAGGCTTGACTTTCTGATCCGCATGTTCGAACAGCGTGCTATGGAACACAGGGTTATGATGCGAGGGCCAATGGAGCCTGGTCCTCCACCCCTCGAGGGAGAAACCCCGGGAGCTCCCAGAGGTCAAGAGCGCGTGGCTCCGTTTCACCACCACAGATGAATTGACCAGCGAAAAGGAGGTACATAGGTATGAGACGAGCTCTGGTAATCACCGCAATCGCGGTGCTCGCCGTGGTGACGGTGTTGGCATGGCGGCCCATTTTGGCCCAGGGAAAGCAAGGTCCTGAGGCAAAGAGAGAGTGCGCCTGGGCCCACATTCCCAAGTTGACAGAAGAGCAGAAGCAGAAGATCGAAGAACTGCGTACAGGCTTCTTGAAGGAAGTGCAACCGATGCGCAACCAGCTTCGTTCTGAGCGCTTTGCTTTGCTGTCGCTCCTGGCGTCAGACAAGCCAGATCAGAAGGCCATCAACGCCAAGATCGACGCGCTGGCCAAGCTGCGCGCGGAGATCGAGAAGAAGGCGGTAGCCCATCGGATGCAGGTGCGCAACTTGCTGACGGACGAACAGAAGGCGGCTTTCGATGCTCGCCCAGGCTTTGGGGCACGATGGCTCGACGACAGGCCGGCGCACCCCAGGGGTTTCTTCCGGCCGATGAGGCGCTCGGGCTGGAAAGGCCATTGCATGCCTCCAGGCGAATGTCCGATGAATGAACCGGAAGAGTGAATCCATCCCACGATGCGGGAACCCCTACAGGGGAAGGCCACAATGCCTTCCCCTGTTGTTTTTGGCGCACCCACGAAAACGGTTGGCAATCCACCGGAAAAGTGCTATATTTCGTCCTCGTAGCGAGCTCCTCTTGGCCCCGCGATCAGGGGCCTCGTAGCGCTTCAATCGTGGTCGTGAGCTACTTTTCGAATGTCCAGCGCGGCTTGTGGGGGCACGGGCATAGGGCACGCTGGCGCCCGACGTGCCCTGGTCGGCCCTGCTTTTGACGATGCCTGTGAAGAAACGAGGGTAGGCGAAAAGCGGAGTACGGTTCATGGGTGGTGGCGGATTGGCGATGTTGCGTCCCGCATGGGTTGAGGTTGACCTTAACGCGATTGCCCACAACACCAGTGGCGTAAAGCGCCATGTCGCACCTCGCAAGCTCCTTGCAGTTGTGAAAGCAGACGGCTATGGGTGTGGAGCCGTACAGGTGGCGCGGGTGATGTTGGCCAACGGTGCGGACATGTTAGGCGTGGTGCTGTTGGACGAAGCAGTTCAGTTGCGTCGCGCAGGCCTACGAGCTCCGATCCTGAATCTGGGGGGCATACTGCCCGAGCACGCCTCCATCGCCGTGGCGCATGACATTGCCCAGACGGTGAATACCACGGAGGTGGCACAGGCTCTGTCGCGCGCGGCGCAATCCCTGGGGAAAAAGGCAGTAGTCCATTTCAAGGTCGATACCGGCATGAGCCGATGGGGGGTGCGATTTGACCAGGCGGCCACATGGATCGCCGCCATGGCGCAGTTGCCGGGTCTGCACGTGGAAGGCGTCTATTCTCATTTTGCGATGTCCGATGCCCTGGACAAGTCCTTTTCAGAGCTCCAGCTTTCTCGGTTTCAGATGGTCCGACAGCAGGTTGCTGAGCTCGGAGTGCAGGTGCCCATCTGGCACATGGCTAACAGCGGGGCCATCCTGGACTTGCCCCAAGCCCACTTCGACATGGTGCGCTGCGGGTTGCTGCTCTACGGTTACTACCCCTCGCCGGACGTGCAGCGCCCGCTTGACTTGCTCCCGGCAATGGCCGTGAGGGCACGAGTGATGCAAGTCAATCAGCTTCGCCGCGGCGACACTGTAGGCTACGGACG
Organism: candidate division KSB1 bacterium; assembly: GCA_034506335.1. Lineage (NCBI taxonomy): Bacteria > Pseudomonadati > Candidatus Zhuqueibacterota bacterium. The sequence goes on along the minus strand of JAPDPR010000028.1, from coordinate 4,801 downwards.
CCGCTACATGGCCGAGAAACCGGAGCGCATTGCCGTGCTACAGATCGGGTATGCCGATGGGTACGACCGTGGCCTCCGCAATGTGGGCACGGCGCTGCTGAGGGGGCAACGCGCTCCGATCGTGGGGGGTATTTGCATGGATGCGTGCTTCGTCCGGGTGGAGGAACTGGGAGGTGCCGAACCAGGCGAGGTGGTGACTCTCATGGGGCGAGACGGAGAGGCGGAAATTTCACCGCATGACATCGCCGATACCATCGGCTCGGTTTCCTACGAAGTGATGTCCCGTTATGGTGCAAGACTGCCTCGTGTCTACGTGAAAGACGGTCGGCCAGTCAGCGTCAAGTCGCTGGCAACCGATTTCAACGAAGAGGCCGTGGTGGAGGCGGGCGACCACTCCCAGGCTGCACCCCCTAAGAGCCGTCGCAGGTAACGGTGGTGGCCTCGTGCGCCATTTGGACTTGACAGACTTACTGAAGGTACACACGAGGTGCAAAAGGGGAGGGCGGCTTATCAACCAAGCTACTGCAAACCTACTTCCCGGAGATGACGTTGCAGCATAGTGCACCATCCCGGGATCAAAGACTTGAGGAAGGAGCAGGGAGGAGCCGGACATGAAGAGGCAGTTGCTCGTTGCGCTCGTGGCCGGGGGTCTTGTCTTAGGGCCTAGCTTCCGTAGCCCAAAGAGTGCGCAACCGGTGCTGGTGGTGCTATCCTCAGCTGACTATCCCCGCTTAAGCGATGCCGTCGGGTTTGTTCCCTACTACTATGATGACGCGATAGTGTTCGGCAAAGTGGATTCCTATGCATTAGAGGCCCTGCGCGTCTCAGGCATCGCGTATCACGTCGTGAGCGAGGCCGGTTGGCATGGGGACTACTATGTAGTTTCTGCACCGCCAGGAGCCCCTCAGCTCGTCGATGTGCCCAAGGGTAGGGCACTCTGCAGGTTGCAGGGACGCACTTTGGTGCAGGCAACACCCGATGAGGCGCTGGAGCTGGCCCGCTCAGGCTTTTCCTTGCAGTGGATCAGCCGCCTGGCGAAACCAACACCTCCTCCTGCTCCAGTGCATTTGGAAACACGGGCGGGCTATGACACTACCATCGCCCGAATCATTGAAAAGGTTAGTGCGGACACATTACATCGCTGGGTGCAGCGACTCCAGGATTTCCGCACAAGATATACCTACTCGGACTCAATCAGGAAAGCGGCCCAATGGATTTTTGACCGCTACGTGGCATTGGGCTGCACCGAGGTGGAGTTCGACACCTTTTTCGTCTCCGGGTCCACCGTGCCCCATCTCAACGTGATCGCCACAAAGCGGGGATTAGTCTACCCGGATAGCGTCATCATGATCGGCGGTCATTACGATTCTATTGTGCTGGGCTCCGGCACCAATCCGTTTGTGTGGGCGCCAGGTGCAGACGACAATGCCTCGGGCGCGGTGATGGCCCTGGAGGCGGCGCGAGTTCTGGCGGAGCACAACTTCGAAGCTACGGTAGCCTTTGCCGCATGGGACGCCGAAGAGATCGGCCTGGTGGGAAGTGAAGCCTATGCACGAAAGCTCTACCTATCCAGGCGACCGGTGGGCTTTTACCTCAATGGGGACATGATCGGTAACTACAACCCGGCAGCTCCTCCTCGGGATGTGACGATTTTCACCGACGCACCGTCAGCGCCTTATGCTGAGTTGGTGGCGGACATGTGCCGGACCTATACAACCCTCGTCCCGTCCATCCCGGGCAACAGCGGAGGCAGCGACCATCGCTCTTTCCAGGTCTGGGGGCAGCGCGCTATCTACGTCCAGGAAGGAGACTTCAGCCCCCATTGGCACAAAGTGACCGATGTGACAACTAACATGGATTTCCTTTACATGCGGGAGGTAGTCCAGGCCAGCATTGCGGCCATCGCGGCCCTGGCTGGGCCGGCGGACAACTTTGGTGATGTTCCCTACGTGAAGGTGTCCACTTTCACGCTCGACGACGACGCCACAGGCCAGAGCTACGGCAATGGGAACGGCTTTGTGGATGCGGGCGAACGCCTGGAAATCAGGCTGAACGTGAAGAATTTTGGCAATCGCTCAGGACATGGGGTGTTCTGCCGCGTGAGGTCCGGTGACCCACAGGTGCAAGTGGTGAAGGACAGCGTTTACGTGGGAGAAGTGCCGCCCGGTGCGGTGGTCGCGAGCCAGGAGAGTGCGGTAATCGCCCTGTCGCCACTTCTGCCTTCGGGACGCAAGATACAACTGCAGGTGGACATTCGCGATGACGCGGGCAGTGTGTGGTCGGACTTGGTGAAGCTGACTGTGACGATGCCTGTGTTCGCGTATCTTGCGCAGAATGCGCAAGAAAAAGAAGGCAACGGTGACGGCAAGATCGATCCAGGAGAAAACTTTTCGCTTGCCGTGACGGTGAAGAACGACGGTTTGCGCCATGCAATGGACGTGGAGGCAGTGTTGCGCAGCACCTCCCCATATGCGGTAGTGACGGATAGCACAGCTGTCTACCCGGCAGTGGCAGTGGGACGGGCCGGAAGCAATCGGGGCGACGAATTTGTCGTTCACGTCTTACCAGAAGCCCCTTCGACGATCGTCCCCTTCCAACTTGAGCTACGTGAGGGGAAAGGTTTCTGCCGAACCGTCCTTCCGATCTATGTGGCAATCGGGCAGGGGAGAGTGCTGGTGGTGGAAGACGACGGGGACTTTGCCGTGAGCGATTTGTATCGATCCACCATGAACCGGCTGGGACTATGCTTCCGTCATTGGGACACAGGTCTCGAAGGGCCGGTGCCTTTGGACACGCTTCAACAATACAGGCGAGTAATCTGGTATACCGGTCATTACTTTGGGCATTCGCTTTACAGTAGCGGGACTGCTGCCTTGGAATCTTACTTAGGCGGTGGAGGAAGCCTCTTTATCAATGGATCGATGTTAACGCTGTCGTTGCGGAACAGTGCATTTTTGCGTGATTGGCTCCGCGTTGCTTACGTGAACCATAACACTCAGCTTCACCGTCTTACCACGCAGGGGAGCAATCCAGTGTTGGGAAGCATGCAGTTCTGGTTGTCTCGGGAGGGAGATAATCGCCAGTCGCTTCCCAACGAGGTTGATCCCCTATCCCCGGGTCAGGCGATACTCTACTACGATCGCGCGACGCCCGAAGGGCCGGGGGTTATTCGCTCCAGCGGCGCGGGCGCCGTGGCCGTCGATGGGGGAACCTACCGTGCGGTCTTCTTTGGCTTTGGGTGGGAAGGGATCGCCGATGGGGAGCTGAGACAGCTGGCCCTCCAGCGGGTCTTGGACTGGTTGCAAGGTGGTGTGAGCGGCACTGACCAGAAGCCTGCTTCGGGCAATGTGCCGGGCGCTTTTGTGCTCGAGCAGAACTATCCGAATCCTTTCAATCCTCATACCCTTATTCGATTCGCCCTCCCAAGGAGTGCACGAGTTGAAGTACGCGTGCTCAACACTGCGGGGCAGGTGGTGAGGACTATGTTTCGCGGTCCGTTGAACCAGGGCAGCCACCAGTTGAGCTGGGACGGCAAGGACGACACGGGTGTCGCTGTAGCCGGCGGCATCTATCTGTATCAGCTGGTCTCGGAGGATGTATGTCTCACGCGTAAGTGCGCGTTGGTGAGATGAGGGACGTTGAGCGCATAGGGGTAAGTGAGGCTGACTGATGGTGCGCAGGATTGCGTTGGTGCTTGTTCTTCTCGCAGGGGTTGGTGCCTATGCGCAGCCGCGCCTGCCGCTCGCGACCCAGACTCCGCCGAGGGGCACCTCCCACCCGGAGATGATGGCGTTCCTCACCGCCCTGGCCGAGTCATGTCCATGGCTTGAGCTGGAGGTGGTGGGGCGCAGCGTGGAGGGGAGGGAGGTGCCGGCGGTCTACATGCCTCCAAGGGAAAACTGGTGTCCAGAAGGCGCCACGGTGATGGTTTTTGCCCAGCAACACGGCGATGAGCCCTCTGGCAAGGAAGCATTGCTGATGCTGGTGCACGAGTTGTGTACGGTCGCTTCTCCCCGTGCCTACGCCCACCTCAATCTGATCCTAGTGCCCATGGTGAACCCGGATGGGAACGAGGTGCACACTCGTCGCAACAGCCGGCACGTGGACCTCAATCGCAACCACGCGATCCTGACCGAACCGGAGACGCGGATCCTTCGCTCCCTTTTCAATCGGTATGCACCACATGTCACTTTGGACGTGCATGAGTACAGCATCCGGTCGTGGCTTGCACACGGGCTCATCAAGGACCTTGGGGAGCAGTTTGACTGCATCAGCAATCCCGCAATCCCCCCATTGCTTCTGGATTTTGCGCAGGAGAGACTGCTGTGGCCCACCATCCAAAACGCGCGTGCCTGCGGGTTGAAGGCGAATCGATACCTCGTGGCGCAGGATGACCCGCGTCAATCCGTACGGCACAGCACCACCGATATCGATGATGGACGCAACGGCTTTGGCATCGATTGTACGCTCTCGTTTATCCTGGAGGGGCCGAATGGGCTCTCGCCAGAGGACCGGATTTGGGAAAGAGCTAAGTACCAACTTGCATTCATCGAGCGGTTTCTTGCGGTCTGCGACAGCGCCCATGCGGATATTGTCCGCGTGGTTGGGCACGCGAGAGCAGAGAGGCGTGCCCAGCTGCCTGCCCAGGTCCCCATCCAGGCTGACTATACGTCGGCCTCGTCGTGTTCGCTCCAGGTGACGATACGAAGCACGCGGACTTTGCGCGACACGACCATAGTGCTACCCGACTACCGCAATGCCCCGGAGGTGCTGCGTGCGGTGCCTCCCCCGGCGGCCTACC
>JAPDPR010000027.1 GCA_034506335.1 candidate division KSB1 bacterium | reverse complement strand
GGAGGCGGAGGCACAACGAGTGGCCTTTCAGCGGGAGCTGGAGCAGGCGCGACAGGCATCGCAGGAGGCGGCCACGCGCATTGCCCAGGAGACCGAAAAGATGCGCGAAAGCATTTTGGCCGAAGCGCGCCGAGAGGCAGAGGAGATCCGCCAGCAAGCACGGGAGCAGGTGGAACTGGAAAGGCAGCGAGTGTTGGCCGAGCTGCACCGGCAGGTGGTGGATTTGGCGGTGGAGCTGACACGCAAAACGCTGCGTCAGACGGTCGCGGTGGACGAAAAGGCCCAGCGCCGCCTCATCCGCGACTTTCTTCAGCAAAGCGGGGGACTTGCGTGAGGAGCAGGAGCGGAGCACGAGGCAAGGCGCTGGCGGCCAGCTATGCCGGCGCTGCACACGCTCACATCACCCAAGAGTGGGTGGCGCACCTGCGCAGCGTGTGGAACAGGCTTTCGGCGGACAGGGAATGCATGGCCGAGCTCAGCGATGTGGGTAAGGCATTTGAGGAGCGACGTCAGCAGTTGGACCAACTGCTCCCTGCGAGCATTTCTCGCGAGGCGCGTAACATGCTCTACGTGATGCTCCGCGAAGGACACCTGCCGCTTTTGGGTGAGGTGGTCGAACAACTTGCCCACTCCCTGGCCGGTGCAGGTCGGAATGACGTCGCCGAGGTAATCACCGCCGTGCCGCCGACGGCAGCGGAACGTCAAGCCCTCCAGGCAGAAGTGGCAAAGCGCTTTGGCGAGAACCTTGCCGTACACTTTCACGTGGACCCCGACATTCTCGGCGGCGTAGTCATCAAGGTGGGCGACAAAGTGCTCAACGGGAGCCTGGCTGGACGACTTGCGGCCTTGCACGACAAGCTAAGGGACAGCCGGTAGGTGGACGAGGGACTCACCATGCCGATACATGCCGAAGATATCACCGCGCGCATCCGTCGCGAAATCGAGGCCTTCGAAGCGCCGCTGCGCACCACCACCATCGGGCACGTCATCGAGGTGGGCGACGGTATTGCCCGCGTCAGCGGCCTCTCTGAGGTCATGGCCTCCGAGCTGGTGCAATTCCCCGGCGGCGTGATGGGGATTGTGCTGAACTTGGAGGCAGACAGCGTGGGGGTTATCATCATGGGCGACTATGCCCACATCGAGGAAGGCGACGAGGTGCGCGGCACAGGGCGGATCGCCTCGGTGCCAGTGGGCGAGGAGCTCATCGGGCGCGTGGTCAACGCCCTGGGCCAGCCCGTGGATGGCAAGGGACCGATCCGCACCGAACGGTTCCGCCCAGTGGAGCGCATCGCCCCGGGAGTGGTCTACCGACAGAACGTGGATACACCCGTACAGACGGGCATCAAGGCCATCGATTCGATGATCCCCATTGGCCGCGGGCAACGCGAACTCATCATCGGTGACCGGCAGACGGGCAAGACGGCCTTGGCCATCGACACCATCATCAATCAGAAGGACAAGGACCTCATCTGTGTGTACGTGGCCATCGGGCAGAAGCGCGCCCAGGTGGCGCAGGTGGTGGCAACTCTGGAGCGGTACGGCGCCATGGGGCATACCATTGTGGTGGTGGCCAGCGCCTCGGAGCCGGCTGCGCTCCAGTACCTTGCCCCTTACGCTGGGTGCGCTATGGGCGAAGAGTTCATGGAGCAAGGGCGCGACGCCTTGGTGGTGTACGATGATCTGACCAAACATGCCTGGGCCTATCGCCAGATTTCCTTGTTGCTGCGGCGGCCGCCTGGCCGCGAGGCCTACCCGGGCGACGTGTTCTATCTCCACTCGCGCCTTTTGGAACGGGCGGCGCGCATGCATAATGACTATGGCGGCGGCTCACTCACGGCACTCCCCATCATCGAGACGCAGGCGGGCGACGTGAGCGCCTACATCCCCACCAACGTGATCTCCATCACCGACGGGCAGATCTACTTGGAGAGTGATCTGTTCTATGCGGGCATCAGACCGGCGGTCAATGCCGGGCTTTCGGTCTCACGCGTGGGCGGCGATGCCCAGACCAAAGCAATGAAGAAAGTGGCGGGCAAACTTCGCCTGGAGCTCGCCTCCTATCGGGCATTGGCCGCGTTTGCCCAGTTTGGCTCGGAGTTGGATAAGGTCACTCGTGATCAATTGGAACGCGGACAGCGGTTGACGGAACTCCTCAAGCAGCCGCAATACGCTCCGGTGCCATTGGACGAGCAGGTGATGGCGATCTACGCAGTGACCAATGGCTATGCCGACGACGTACCGGTAGACAAGATCCGGGCCTTTGAGGAAGGGCTCTTGCAATTCATGCGCACTGTGCATCCGGACATTGGCGCGACCATTATGCGGGACAAAGACTTGAGTGACGAGACCCGCGCGAAGTTGGACCAGGCGATCAAGGAGTACAAAGAGACGGCCCGTTTCTGAGCCTTTGGCGGAAGGGAAGCGTGCATGGCAACGGTTCGCGAGCTTCGTCGGCGCATCAAGGGGATCGCCAGCATCGCGCAGGTGACGCGTGCTATGCAGATGGTGGCTGCCAGCAAGATGCGCCACGCCCAGGAAGAAGCCCTTGCCACGCGCCCTTATGCGGCGAAGGCGTGGGAGGTCATTAGCCACCTCGCAGCCCAACCCGGACACGAACAGCTGCATCCACTACTTGACGAAAGAGACCCGCCGCGCGTAGTGGGGATGGTACTCATTACCTCGGACAAGGGACTATGCGGAGGCTACAATGCGAACGTCTTGCGCCTCGCTCTCCAGTTTCTTCGCGAGGCCACGGCGCCCGTACGGGTCTGCGCGGTGGGCCGGAAAGGGCGAGATTTCATGATACGCTACGGCGCGCAGGTGGTGGCGGAGTTCTCGCTTGGCCCGCGTCACCCAGGCTTGTTGGAGATCACGCCCATCGCCCGCACCGTGATTGAGGACTATACCGCAGGGGTCTGTGATCAGGTGTGGCTCGTTTACACCGAATTCATCAACACGATGACGCAGCGCCCGGCGGTGCGTCCCCTCCTGCCCATCACGCCCGGCAGATTACGGGGTTCGGTGCTGGACAGGTTTTTGGTGGATTTGCCGCCGCGCGCGGCCATGGAGTACATTTACGAGCCAAGCCCTGGGCAGCTCCTCGGTGTGATACTCCCTCGCTTCGTTGAGCTGCAGATTTACCAGGCGATCCTGGAGGCGCAGGCGAGCGAGCACAGCGCGCGCATGGTGGCAATGCGCAATGCCACCGATAGCGCCAACGAGCTCGTGGATGCGCTGACCCTTCAGTACTACCGCGCGCGACAGGAGGCCATCACCAAGGAGATGCTCGACATTGCTGGCGGCGCCGAGGCGTTGCAGCACTGAGGTGACAAATCGGAGTGTGCATTAGGATGGCAGAAGGAACTGTGGGCCACATCGTGCAAGTGCTGGGGGCGGTGGTAGACGTCGCCTTCCCCACGGGGCAGCTCCCGGAAATCTACCACGCGCTTGAAGTGGCCCGTGACGGGCAAGAGCCGTTAGTGCTGGAGGTCCAACAGCACCTGGGGGACGACTGGGTGCGGTGCGTGGCCATGGACACCACCGATGGCCTGCGCCGCGGCATGAGGGTCAGGGATACGGGCGGCCCCATCAAGGTCCCAGTGGGTCCAAAGACCCTAGGACGGATTTTCAACGTGCTGGGCAAGCCTATTGACAATGCAGGACCAGTGGAGGCCGAGGACTATTACCCCATCCATCGTCCGGCTCCTGCCTTTGAAGAGCAGGTCACCCAGGCGGAACTGTTCGAAACCGGATTGAAAGTCATCGACCTCATTGCGCCCTTTACCAAGGGCGGCAAAACCGGGGTGTTCGGTGGTGCCGGCGTAGGCAAGACAGTGATCATCGCCGAGCTCATGTTCAGCTTGGCCAAAGAGCACGGTGGCTTTTCCGTGTTCGCGGGAGTCGGCGAGCGGACACGCGAGGGCACTCAGTTCTGGCACGAGATGAAGGAGATGGGGGTTCTCGACAAGACGGTGATGGTCTTTGGCCAGATGAACGAGCCGCCTGGGGTTCGTCTCCGCGTGGCCCTCACCGGGCTGACCATGGCCGAGTACTTTCGCGACCAGGGGCGCGATGTGCTGCTCTTCATAGACAACATCTACCGCTTCGTGATGAGCGGCTCGGAAGTGTCTGCTCTCCTCGGGCGCTTGCCCAGCGCAGTTGGGTATCAGCCCACGCTGGGCACGGAGATGGGCGAGCTTCAGGAACGCATCACTTCCACCAAACGGGGCTCCATCACCTCCATGCAAGCGGTGTACGTGCCGGCCGACGATTACACTGACCCGGCGCCGGTGACGACCTTCGCCCACCTCGATGCCACCATCTCCCTGGAGCGATCCATCGCCGAGCAAGGGCTCTACCCAGCCGTCGATCCCCTGGCCTCCACCAGTCGGATTCTGGACCCCCGCATTGTGGGCGAGGAGCACTATCGGGTTGCCCGAGGCGTCCAGCAGGTGCTGCAGCGCTACAAGGACTTGCAGGACATCATAGCCATCCTGGGCATCGACGAGCTGAGTGAAGAGGACAAGCTGGTCGTCTCCAGGGCGCGGAAGATGCAGCGCTTTTTCTCTCAGCCCATGTTCGTGGCCTCGCAATTCACTGGGCGTGAGGGGCGCTACGTGCCGGTCCGCGAGACGGTGCGCGGGTTCAAGATGATACTCGAAGGGGAGTTGGATTCCCTGCCCGAACAGGCCTTTTTCATGGTCGGCACCATCGACGAAGCCATTGAGGCGGGAAGGAAGATGAGGGCGTAGCGGGCAGTGCCGGTGCGTGTGAACATCATCACCCAGGAGCGCGTGGCCTACTCCGGGGATGTAGACATGGTGATCGCGCCGGGTGCGGACGGGGTACTGGGCATTCTCCCCCACCATGCGCCGCTCATGACAGCCTTGGTGCCGGGCGAATTGCGTCTCAAACGCGGCGCCGAAGAAGAGATCTTTGCCATTGGCGGGGGGTTCATGGAGGTGCTGCCGGACCGTGTGACGGTGTTGGCCGATAGTGCTGAACGGGCTGAGGAGATCGACATCGCGCGGGCAGAGGCAGCGAGGCGGCGGGCTGAGGCGCGCCTGCACGGCAGAACAGAGGAACAGGTGGACTTTGCGCGTGCCGAGGCTTCGCTGCGGCGGGCCATGGTGCGCCTGAAGGTCGCAGAGGCAGGCCGTCGCCGCCGGCGTGGAGCAGCCACAGAAGGCGGCCTTCCCCCAGATGAGGGCCTCTGACCCACTCGTGCCTTTTCCCTTCGCTCCGGCGCATTTTTCTCCGAAGATGCGTAGGCGCATTGCCCGCGTGCCAACTAACGGGTGCCCCATATGACCAGATCGCCGCAACAGCCCGCGCGCCTGCCGGCTCATTTTTGGCTAGGCCTGGGTCTGGTGGCTGTCGTATGGCCTGTCAATTGGGCCCTGCCCGGGATGCGAACGCACCTTCTTTTCTTTCCCTTGTGGCTCGGGTATTGCCTGGTCCTCGATGGTCTGGTGGCAGCGCTGCGCGGCACCTCGCCACTCACGCGAGGCAGGTGGGCCTACGTCTGGCTCTACGTGCTGTCGGTCCCTGGCTGGTGGTTGTTCGAGCTCATCGACCTCCGCACCCAAAACTGGTTCTACGTGGGTCGAGAGCACGTGTCGGACATCGTCTATGTCCTGCTGGCCTCGCTGAGTTTCTCCACGGTGATGCCGGCGGTGTTCACCAGCGCCGAGCTGGTGGGCTGCCTCCTGCCGTCCGGAGGACCCGCCAGGACAGACCGCAGGATCTCGCACCCTGCACTGCTTGGAGCGCTGGCCGCGGGAGTGGTTATGCTGATCCTTGTGATAGCGCTGCCTGGCGTCTTCTTCCCCTTGGTGTGGGTCTCGCTGTTCTTCATATTTGACCCGCTCAATGCCCTGCGTGAGAAGCCGTCCTTGCTCGTTGCAACCTCCCGCGGGCAATGGCGCACCGTCTGGGCTCTCTGGGGCGGCGTAATGCTGTGTGCCTTCTTCTGGGAGATGTGGAACTTTTACTCTTACCCAAAATGGATTTATCGCGTGCCGTTCGTCGGCCAGGTGCGCTTGTTTGAGATGCCCGTGCTCGGGTACCTGGGTTACCTGCCCTTCGCGCTGGAGCTGTACGCGCTGTTCCATCTATTGACCAGCGCCGGACCGGCTCGTGCTGCGTCGCGGGTCATCGACCTCTGAGGGCGCTGCAAAAAGAACAAGCACGGAGGTGCAGGGAACCTGGCGACGCCTGAACCATGAAAGTCCGCTCTGGCTGGACAGGTAGGGCGGAGTCGACGTACCAGCGTCGGGAGCCGGAGGCCTTGGTGGCTATGACACCAAGAGCGAAGTTCCGTGCGACGGGCGCTGGAGCGGAGACTTGCTCCAGGTGGCCGGCAGGCTAACCCGAAAGGTTCCTGACGCGTGAGTCTTTCCCAAGACCACGATTTTCGCTGATTCAGAGGTGCGCGCTCGTGGAGATCCCGAATCTGGACTATCAGTGCTATCGTGAGGCCGTAGCCGCGCAGGCCACTTACCAAGAGGAGTGGTTGCAGGTGGGCTACGCGCCAAAAGGTTTCTACCTGAAAGACCACTGCGTGATCAAGGCCGCGGGATTGTACCACCTCTTTCACATTGCAGGCACGCCGAATGTCAGTTGCTGCCTACCTGGCAACGAGCTCTGGATCGGCCACGCCACTACTGCTGATTTCGTCCTGTGGGAGACACACGAGCCTTGCTTCTACGTCCGCCCAGGAAGCTGGGACGGCGGCCACGTGATAGCCCCTTTTGTGCTGGAGCACGGCGGACGCTTCTGGATGTTCTATGCAGGATGCACGGTGGACAACACGCAGCGTATCGGGCTGGCGGTCTCTGATGATCTCTTCAACTGGGAACGCGTTGGGGACGGCCCCATCATCCGGCCTGAGGAGTACGGCTGGGCCTTCTGTCCTACCAGCGGCGGAGCTTCTTGCCGCGATCCCCATGTGTTGCGCCTGGGTGACCGGTTTCTTCTCTACTACACGGCCATTACCAACCAAGGGCGCGCGTGTGTAGCGTTGGCCGAATCCAGAGATTTGCTTGCATGGGAAGACCGTGGCCCGTGCTATGTGGCAGAGGACCTCACGCCATGTGAGTCAAGCAACGTGCAGGAAATGGACGGCCGTTACTACCTCTTTTTCGGCGGGCATGTGCAGCACTGGTCCTATGTCGTCTCGGACAACCCTTGGCACTGGCCAGCGCAACAGCCTCGCCCCGTGGGGAAAGGGTTGACAGGCATGGAGGTCGTGTGCCGTCGCGATCCGCACTGGTTGGTCTCCTTCTTCCGGCTAGGCAAAGGACACTGCTCGGCCGGCTTTCGCTTGTTCTTAGGCGTTCTTGATTGGTCTGCCCCCTTGCCCTGGATCGATCAGGTGGTCAGCCCGGAGCAGCTCCGCCGCTTTCTGAGTTGATGGAGAGATAGGCAGTTTTCGACCTTCACGCACTTCATTTCTGGAGGAGGCATGATCGACTTTAAGGAACACCTGTATGAGGACGACCCGGCGCAAGGTCATCCCGACGTGCGCACCAGGCTGCAGGACGGCTACTACTTTTTCCTGGGGAACGGACGGATACAGGCGGCAGTCCAGATTGCACCGGCCGGGGAGGGGACTCCTGTCGGCCTGCTGCTCATGGATCCGGAGCGGCTGGCCAAGAAGCGCGAGGTTCTCAGTTTCGACCCCCAGACCGGACTGGAGGCGACCATGCTGCGGGTGGAATGGGGGGAGCAGGTGTGGACTCCTCCAGGGAAGGAGGTGAAGGCGCATTGGTCCGAGCGCCAAGGGGTGCCGGCGGTGGAAGTGACCTGGCACGCGGGCGGGGCTGCGGTCACAGAGATTTTTTGTTGCCCACACCCGGATCGCGCCGTGCTCCTGCGTGAAGTCACCATTCGCACGCCGAGCAACAAGAAAGTTGGTTTGAGCACCGGCCTTGGCGATCAGTGGCTGAGCGTGCAGCTGACCCCATCCGCCCAAGGCGAAGTGACGCATGCGTTCTGGTACACGCTGGAAGATGGGCGTGCGCATTGTGGGCAAGGCGCCCCAGAGTCTCTGTCCCCGGAGTCAGGGGGCCGCAAAACGCCGCAGGGGACTCGCGTGCTTTTTCACCACGAGCCATTAGACCGGTACTTTGATGCTGCCCGAGTGCAGCTACCGGCGGCCATCTCTGCTTCTGGGCGAATGGATGGCAGCATTTGGCAGTACAACCGGGAGTGGGTGCGCGACCAAGCCATGGTGGTGCATGGCCTGCTGCTCACAGGACAGCATCAGCTGGCCCGCACCATGCTCGAGCGGCTCTTCACCGAGTTTGTCACTGAAGAGGGTGATACTGTTGACTCCAGCGTTCGGCGTGGCCCAGAGGAGGTTGAGTTGGACCAAGGCGGGGTTCTGCTCACCGCGCTCACTTCATACTGGCACTGGACAGGAGACTTGAGCTTAGCCCGTCGTCTATGGCCGCGCGTTGTGGCAGTGGCTGAGTTCCCGCTGCGGCCGGTGTTCCGAGACCCGAAGTCTGGTCTGCTGACGAATACCCGCGAGTACTGGGAGCGCCACCGTCTCTACGGCATTCAGCCCGGCATTGAACTCACTCACCAGCTCTACGCGTCGCTTGGGTTGCGCGCCGCGGCCGAGCTGGGCAAGGCGCTGGGCCGGGAATCGGAGGTGGCTCGATGGAACAGGGATGCGGAGGAGCTCTGGCACACGGCGCTCCATCATCCCACCCACAGCCTGGTGGAGGGAGGTAGGATCATCAAAAGGCGAGGGTTAGACGGCGAGGTCCAGGAGCACATCACGCCTATGGCGGAGGCCCAGCTCCACCCCTCCGTCCCTCTTGCCGGACCTGGGCCGCATCTCCTGAACCCGGACACTTCATGCGTACTGCCTGTGGTTGTGGGCAAGGTGAACCCCGGCTCGCCACTTGCCCGGGCCACACTGGCCAGCATGGAGGAGCTGTGGAATCAGAGGTGGGACATCGGCGGCTATGGTCGCTACCACGTCTCCTCCGAGCCCGATTCCCCGGGGCCGTGGCCCTTTGCCTCGCTTTTTGTGGCCCGCGCCTATGCCGAGGCAGGTGACGGGGAAAAGGTGTGGCGAGTCCTGCGCTGGCTGGACTCGGTGCCGGGTGGCAAGTCGGGTGCCTGGTTCGAGTTTTATGGACCAAGGCCTTCTCCGCCGTGTCCCCAGGTTGGGGTCATCCCGTGGACGTGGGCGGAGATGCTATTGCTGCTAGTCCACCACGTGGTAGGTTTCCGACCTGGTGCCGAGGGCATTACCCTCCGTCCTCACCTGCTTCCGGGAATAGACTACATCGAGGGCACATTTGTGGTGCGGGGCGCGCGTGTACACGTCGCGGTCCGCAGGGCAGAATCGCCGGCGCAGTGTGCATTCCGCACCGATGGTCGGCTGCTGCAGGCCGGTCCTGGGGAGGCGTCCGTCGCGTATGAAAACAGAGACCTGCATGTGGAGGCCATTGTCCTCTGAAGCGAGCCGATACCTGGCCATGGAGGTATACAGGATATGACCAGCAGGGAGCGAGTGCGAGCGGCACTGGCCCATCGCGAGCCCGACAAGGTGCCCATCGATTTTGGCGGCACTGGAGTCACCGGCATGCACGTGACCTGTGTAGCGGCCCTGCGCGACTACTATGGTCTGGAGCGCCGCCCGGTAAAGGTACACGAGCCTTACCAGATGCTGGGATGGATAGACCAAGACCTCCAGGATGTTTTGGGCATCGACGTGAACGGTCTATATGCCCGCACCACCATGTTTGGCTTCCCCAACGAGAACTGGCGGGAGTTCCGGCTCCCCTGGGGCCAGGTGGTCTTGGTCTCGGAGCATTTTCGCACAACCGTGGACGCGAACGGTGACCTGCTGATCTACCCTGAAGGTGACACCACGGCGCCACCCAGCGGGCGCATGCCTGTCGCGGGGTTTTTCTTTGACACCATCGTCCGCCAACCCCCCATTGAGGAGGAGCGCCTTGATCCGGCAGACAACACCGAAGAGTTCAAGCCGTTGAACGACCAGGACCTGGCCCACTATCGGGCAGAAGTGGAGCGTTTGGCCGATTCCCCACGGGCGATAGTGGCCAGCTTCGGAGGCACAGCCTTTGGGGATATCGCTTTGGTGCCGGCTCCCTTTCTCAAGTACCCGAAGGGCATCCGGGACATTGCCGAGTGGTACATCTCCACCGTGACCCGCCAGGAGTACCTACACCGGGTCTATGCCAAACAGACAGAGGTGGCCCTGGCCAACCTGGAGAAAATTCACTCCATCGTGGGCGACCTGGTGGATGTAGTGTTTGTCTGTGGCACCGACTTTGGCACCCAAACATCGACCTTTTGCTCCGTAGAAACATTCCGCTCACTCTACGCGCCCTACTACCGAAAGGTCAATGACTGGATTCACCGACACACGTGCTGGAAAACTTTCAAGCATTCGTGCGGAGCAGTGGAGCCATTTATGGGAGCATTCATCGAGGTGGGCTTTGACGTCATCAATCCGGTACAGTGTTCGGCCGCGGGCATGGACCCGCGGCGCTTGAAGGACACGTATGGCGATCAGCTGGTGTTCTGGGGGGGCGGGGTTGACACGCAGAAGACGCTGCCTTTTGGCACACCTGCCCAGGTGCGTGAAGAAGTGCTGCGGCGGTGCGAGATCTTTGCCCGGAACGGTGGCTTTGTGTTCAACGCGGTGCACAATGTTCAGGCTAACACCCCGGTGGAGAATCTTGTTGCCATGTTTGACGCGGTGAAAGAGTTCAACGGCGAGACCTAACGTTAGCCCCGTGCACAGTGCGGGCGTTGTCAAAGTGAACCGTGCAAGGAGGTGCGCAATGAGGAGTTGCAAAGCGCTGGCGGGAATCATCCTGTGCCTGCTACCAGCGGGCGTGCTGGGCCAGCAGCTGCCCATGCTCTACGGAAGCTATGACGACCTGCTCCCTGCCTCTCCTGGTGCGCTCGGCAACGGATTGCTGGGTTTTGTCAACCCTGCAGTCCTTCCACATGTGCATGGTCCCGACCTAAGAGCGGCATTTGTTAGCCAGCAGGAGGACCTGGTGCGTTGGGGCCTCTTTGCGGCTGTGCCGAACGTCGGGTTCGGAATGGTGGAAGAGCGCCTCCCGGGCGAGGCTGTGCGTCACTATCGCTTGGCCATGGCGGTCGGCGATGGCGGCCTATCAATCGGGGCGGGCTATGGCTGGTCGCGCGGTGGGCCGGCGGCAATCTGGTACGGAGGAGTGCTCGCGCGCCCGCTTCGGTTTGTCTCCGTAGGCGCGGCTGGTTGGCATGCCCCTCGCCTGAACCGGCAGGAGCTCATGGCCGAATTGGGGCTCAGGCCACTGGGGACTGATTTCCTGACACTCTTTGCCGACCTCAGCGTCCATGATCGTCAGCATCTTGCCGATGGCCGCTGGAGCGCAGGCGCAGCGGTCCAGGCGTTCCCTGGCCTGTACCTGGTGGGACGCTATTTTCGCGGCGAGGCGTTTTCCCTCGGGGTGAACATCAGCCTCGGCAGAATGGGGGCGGGTGTGCAGCGGCGAACGCCTGAGGGAGGTGGTCCAGCACTGACCACGTACAGCGTGCGCGTGGGCAAAGGCACCCCTAACGTGCTCGATTCTTACCTCTTGCGCCAGAAATGCTCGGTGCAGCTGGAGCTCAAAGGGCAAGTGCTCTACCAGCGCAACCGGTTCATTGACCTGCCGGGCCGCACGTTGAGCGAGCTGCTCTTCACGTTGAAGGACGCTGCTGAGGACCCGCGCGTCGCCGTTGTGGCACTAAACCTTTCCGGCCTGGCGGTGACGCCCCAGCTGGCTTGGGAGATCCGCACCCAGCTTGCCCAACTCCGTCGCGCAGGCAAGAAGGTGCTCGTCTACATCGATCGTGGCAGCATGACCGAGTACCACCTGGCAAGTGTCGCAGACCGCGTGGTGCTGGACCCCGAGGGGATGCTCACCCTGCAGGGCTATGTGGCCGGCCGCACGTTCTTGAAGGGCACCCTCGAAAAACTGGGCCTCGGGTGGGAGGAATGGCGTTACTTCAAGTACAAATCCGCGGCCGAGGTGTATTCGCGCGAGCAGATGTCAGAAGCCGATCGCGAACAGAGGCAGGCGTGGCTGAACGACCAGTACGAACTTGTGCGCAGCGAGGTGTGCGCCAGTCGCGGCATGTCCTCGGCTCAGTTCGACTCGCTCATCAATAACGTGGTGCTGTTCCTGCCTGAAGAGGCCGTGCATGCCCACCTGGTGGACACCCTGGCGCGCTGGAAGGACATTGGTCGGCTCTTGAAGGATTTCGCTGGTACAAAAAGGAAGCTCACCCCTGGGCAACTGGCCAAGCGTGAGTACCTCCCACGCGAATGGGGCCGCAGACCGCAGGTGGCTGTGGTCTATGCCATCGGTGAATGTGACCTGGACCGGGGGATCAGGGCGCGGGCGCTGGAAAGGGTTCTCTTGCGCGTGGCAGAAAAGAAGCGCATCAAGGCGGTGGTGCTGCGCGTGGATTCGCCCGGAGGGGATGCTCTTGCCTCAGACTTGGTTGCCGAAGCCGTGAGAAAGTGTCGAGAGAAAAAGCCGGTCATCGTCAGCCAAGGGAGCGTGGCCGGCTCCGGCGGCTACTGGCTTTCGATGTATGGCGATAGCATTGTTTCCACCCCTGCCACCATCACCGGTTCCATAGGCGTGATCGGCGGCTGGCTATGGAACAAAGGGCTGGGCGACCGGCTGGGAATGTCGAGCGACCATGTGCAGGTGGGCGAGCACGCCGACTTGGGCTTTGGCATCACGCTGCCCATTCTCGGGGTGCAGATTCCTGACCGAAACTTGACGCACGAAGAGAAGGCGCGGGTGGAAGCGGTGATTCGTCAGTTCTATCGCGTTTTTGTCCACAAGGTGGCGCAAGGGCGAGGCATGGCGCCGGAAGCGGTGGAAGAGATCGCCCAAGGGCGCATTTGGTCCGGTGTTGCGGCAAAAGCGCGGGGGCTGGTGGACGAAGTGGGTGGACTCTCACAAGCCGTTGACATGGCAAGGGCCCGTGCTGGCATCCGGCCCGGCGCAGAAGTGGAGGTGGTGGAACTGCCACGGCCGGGACTGATCAATGTGGAGGCTCTCATGCCAGGTGCACCATCGGTGCGGGGCGGTAGTCCTTTATCCGACGTGGAGCAAGGGTACCTGCGCCTTTTGGCCCGTTACCCTGCACAGCCGCTTCTTCTGATGCCGCTGGAGCTGCAGTTGGCGTGGAGAACCTCAGGAGCGATGTCCTGGTATGGGCCGCGCTGAAACGTTGTTGGTTATCCCGAAGGAGTAACAAACTGCCGCGACGCATATTTCTCTTGACATTAAGCCGCGAATTGCTATATTATGTCATGCCTGGACACCCCATCCCGAAGCCCCGAAAGGAGGTGATCGCAGTGGCGGACAAGGCGTTTTGCGTCAAGTGCAGGAAGATGGTGGACATCGCCGACGCCAAGCGCGTGACGATGAAGAACGGTCGACCCGCACTGAAGGGGAAGTGCCCAGCGTGCGGTACCGGAGTCTACAAGATTCTGCCAACCAAGTAGTTCGAACCTCCCAGGGGCGTGGGCCTTTGGGCAGCTGACAAACAAAGCGATAAGCAGGGCGGATCCCACGGTCCGCCCTTTTGCGTGGTGGGATGCCCGGCATTATCTCGATGTAGGTTAGCACACTTCACCAAGAGCGTTCGCCTCAGCTGCAGATGCGCCCTGAAAGACTCCCCTCTCGCCAAGAGTGATGGCGGTCTCAGTATGGAAATCTCCCCTGGCCTTTTGATCCTCAAGTGACATTCCCTTGACATAATGCACTCTATTCGCTATATTTCCCTAGAATCGCAGTCTAAGAATCTCCGCAGGGGAAGCACCTTCGAGTACGGCGCCACTGATAAGCCGAAACTGTCTGACCGGGCACGCCATTTTCTTCGCGATTGAGACTTTGGGTGGAGTTCTCTTTGCAGGCAGACCCGAGCACGATCATCATCTACACTCCTGGTTCAGGCAAGGCTAGGCCGAAGATGAGAACTCCGGGGAGGGCCTCTTGTCTTGCGTCGGGGTTGGGCCACATCTCGTTCAGTCTCATCTAGGAGAGCCATTTGGTGCGCACCCTGCAAGAATTTTCGTTTTTGAAAAGCGACGGCGCATTCACATTACGTCACCAGACATGTCCCAGAGTACTCCAAAAGGCGCCGGGTCATGCTATGCTTGCACAAGCGAAAGGGAGGGAACGCCATGCCAATCGCACTCCAGCGTGACAGCCGCATGGTCAAGATGGTGAAAGAACCGTTCAAGGACGAAGGTGAATTGAAGGCATGCCTTGAGCGTTGTCCGTACCTTGTCCTGAAGGAATCGGAACCGGCCGTCGCCACGGTTCAAACGGAAGTTGCCCTTCCAGCGGCGGGCAGCCTTGATCTTCTCCTTGTGGACAAAGAGGGCCTACCTGTGGCTGTCGAGGTCAAACTCGCCCGCAATGCGCAATCCCGGCGGGAGGTTGTGGCTCAGGCGTTCGACTATGTCGCCGACCTGTCGAATTTGACCTTTGATGAACTCGACGAGATTGTTGACGGTGCCTTAGGCGTAGCGCTCCTGGAACTTGTCGGCGCGGAGCAGAGCACCCTCATCCGAAGGCAGTGCGCTACCAACCTTCGCGCTGGGCGCATTCGTCTTGTCATTGCGGTGGATTCGGCGCCTGAAGACCTCATCCGCATTGTCCGGTTTATCACTGAGCACAGCGACATTGACGTTCGCCTTGTCTGCATTAGCAAGTTCGACGACGGCAGAATACTCGTGCCACGGATTCTGGTGTCGCGGGCCAGTGACGTTGCTTCTCGAACCCTCCAGAAAAGGGAAAAGACTGAGCTCGACCCAGCCTTCTCTGCGGTGACCGACGCATATGACCGGATCGCGGATGAGGAATGGCGAACTCGCGGCCACGCAAGAAATTATCGTCAGGTCCGCGCAGACGAGTGGCCCGGAGGTCTCCATTACGAGTTCGTCAATCGTGCAGACGAGATCGGGGTTGAGCTCCATCTTGAATCTGATGCGGTCGCTTTGCTCGCACCGCACCTCGCGGCTCTGGATGGGCAGGAGCTCACATCGGGGCTCTTGCTGGAATGGGACCCTCGTTGGTGTCGAGGTCGCGGACGCCTCATGGCCAAGATTGCCAAGACGGAGAAGCCAGAGGTGGCAGTCAAAGCCATGCAGGCGCTCATGGCACGGACGCAGGCCCTTGTCGAAGAGCATGTGAAGAGATAGGAGTGTGCTTTGGTGGACTCCCAGGGCCAGGAGGATTGGGCATGCGCCTCAAAGGCTGCGGCAGGCACCGAGGGGAGCAGGGACCAGTGTCACCGGTGTGGGATGGGCCCGCGGCATGTCTGGGCGGAACGATTGCCGTTGACTGACGCACAACTGCTGGTGTCGGTTTGGCGAGTTCTCGTGCTGGTAGGACCACCAGGGCACCGGAGTCGGAAGGAGCTTGTGAACTGTGAGATTTCTAATCACGCTTGGCAGCTTACTACTGGTCGCTGTCATCCCGAGTTGTGCACAGGAGTTTGAACAGAGAAGTTTCGTCGTCGAGGTCCAAGGTTCTGGCCCGCCCATGATTCTCGTGCCCGGGCTGACTTCGCCTGGACAGGTGTGGGCGCGTACGGTGGAGCACTACAAGGACCGCTATACCCTGCACGTAGTGACGCTCGCGGGCTTCGCAGGGATCCCGCCCATCCCGGAACCTTCGACCACGCGTGTGCGCGATGATTTGATCCACTACATCGACAGCCACAAGCTTAGACGCGTCATTGTTGTGGGACACAGTTTGGGCGGGTTTATCGCCTACCGAGTTGCTGCTGCGGCTCCGGATCGCGTTGCCGCAGTGGTCTCCGTGGAAGGAGCGACGTATCTTCCTGCCCTGTTCGACCCCGGCGCCACCCCGGACGTGTGGACGCCCCGCGCGGAGGCGATGCGGCGCTCCATCAGCGCTGCGACTCCGGAGAGTTTCCGGCAACAGAGTGACGCCCAGTTGCGTGTGCAGGTCTCCGACTCCCCTGGCGTGGTTGGCGCCGGTGGCGGCTCAATCAGACCCCCAGACAACGGCACAGTTCATGTACGAGCTCTACACCACGGACATTAGGCAGGAGGTGCAGAAAATCACTGCGCCTGTCCTCCTTGTGGTTGGAACAGCCGCCGTCCCACCCGTGTGGCGGGAGGCGTACCTGGCCGCAGCGCGGAAGCAAGTCGAGACCATCCCTAAGGTGGAGATGCAAGAAGTGCCAGGTGCCCGTCATTTCGTCCAGCTTGACGATCCCGCAACTCTACATAAGATCATGGACGACTTTCTGGCTCGGGCGATAACCGAGAGGAACCGCTGAAGAGACTCCAGCGTCCTCGCCATTGTGTCAAGGGAACAGAACGAAGGACGATCGATCAAGCTTGTCCTTCTTGCAGTGATGCTACCGGGGGGTGCGCGACAAGCAAATCAGCCGACTACTGTTGCAGGTTTTGGCGACCCCTACCTGCAGCCATCGTTGAAAAAAGCGGTGGAAGCCACTCCAGATCGGCACAGATTTGCAGTGCACGAAGGTGCTCGGGTCGCAGTGACATCCGACGGGATGAGTCCTCATCTGGTGTAGACTCGATTTTGCCAAGGCGCAACTTTGCCTGGTTGTCCTTACCCTTCACAGGCATGCGAGCTGGGCCTTCGACGAACTCTCTGGCAACCATGTGCCGAGCAGCGTGGCTATGGTGTCATTGCCCTGTAATGGTCGTGTAGCACTGGTGAAGTCATATGGCTACCATTTCCCATGCTGGAGGCCGGGCAAATGATCTTCCACCCAATGTTGACATCCTCAACGGACGGTGTGGGCAGCAACCGTGCAAAGAGGTGCACTGAGTGATGTAATGCGGCGAACAGCATTGCATGTGCTTGATAAACTGAACGGCGGGCAGGAAGACAGAGTGGGCCAACAGGGCGGCTCAAAGGGTGGTCGGCGAGCTCGCCGAACGTGGTCGCCACTCACAAAGATGGACACTCTTGCGTGCTTCTGATGAAAATCATCTTCAGCCGCAAAGGATTTGATTCCTCGGCGGGCGGCATACCGAGTCCCATCATGCCAGATGGGACGATGTTCTCCCTGCCCATCCCCAGGCCTTCTCGCACAGCATACCAGGACCTTGCCGTTGAGGGTCATTCCCTCGGTAAGGTGGTCGAAGACCTCAGCAAAGGGAGGATCCGGCGCAGCGACACCTGCCACCTTGATCCTGACCTGCGTGAAGACATGTTGCCAAGGATGCGCGGATGGAGGCCGGTATTCGGCCAGAGGGGCGCTCCGGCGAGACACCTGAGCCGGCACGGGATTTCCCCCGGTGACATCTTTCTTTTCTTCGGATGGTTCCGACGTGTGGAGGTTGAGTACGGCAGTTACCGCTACGTTCCTGGTGCGCCACATCTGCATGTCCTTTTCGGGTGGCTCCAGGTGGGCGAAGTGTATAGGCAACAGGATATGCCCCCACCATGGGCGAGATACCACCCGCATTTCCAAGAAACGAGCGGGGTTGACAATGTCGTCTTCATCTCCAGCCAAGTCCTGCACCTTGGCCGGCACAGTACCGGGCTCCCGGGAGCAGGTTTCTTCCGGCGATATGACCAGCGACTATGCCTCAGTGCACAGGGCTGTGCGCGTTCGTACTGGAGTCTTCCTGCGTGGTTGTATCCTGCACAGGGGAGGGAAGCTCTCTCTTTCCACGGGAATCGGTCCCGCTGGAGTTTGCAGGGGGACCGCGTGATTCTTCGCACAGCCGCCCGCGGCCAACAGTTCGTTCTGGACGCGGGTCAATACCCGGAAGTGCTGCCCTGGATTACCACGCTAATTAAAGCTGCCGGATAAGCAGTTCCCCGAATCTAGGCAAAAGGTCAAAGGGATCCCTCCACGGATCAGTCCGCAAAATGCGCCAAGGCAAGAACTCTGTCAGTCGAACTTTGACCTCCAAGCGCTCGCGGAGAGTTGGTCGGACACTGCTGGGCAGACGAAGGTGAGAGTCGGGTTTTGGTCGAAGCCACCGAGGCAGGGGGCTCAAAAGACCAAGCCGTCCTTTCTACGTCCTAGTGGAGGCAATAACGCGTACAAAAGTGGAGCTCTGAACTCATAGCGTGCCTACCGGCTTTTTGCGCTTGACAATGAGCATATTTTTCTGTATATTTGACCCCGGCGATGAAAAAGGACAAGGACACGAAGAAGCACACGGCGCAGGCACGACGCCAGGGAATTGCCCTGACGAAGACTAACTATGTCCTGGCCGCCATCGGGCTGGTGGTTATCGTGGTGGGCTATATCTGCTTGGCGCAGCCGCCGGTGAACGGTTTCTTGACCATGACCGTGGCGCCGATCTTGTTGGTAGCGGGTTATTGCGTTATCATGCCCCTTGCGATACTGTGGAGAGGCAAAAAGCCAGGGGATCAACGTACGGGAATGACTTCGTCGCCCTCTTGATACATGGGAGACGGGCGGTTAGCTCAGGTGGTTCAGAGCGCCTGCCTTACAAGCAGGAGGTCACTGGTTCGAGTCCAGTATCGCCCACGAAGGATAGGGGTCGTGGTGCAGCTGGTTAGCACACTGGCCTGTCAAGCCAGAGGTCGCGGGTTCGAGTCCCGTCGGCCCCGCCAAGAGACACAGCGGCGCGATTCAGTCCCCTTGTGGGCGTACGCTTTGTTGTATCCACCTCTCATCCACACAGTTGCAAGGTACACGGGGCGCTGATTCGCGCTTTTTTACCTCCTTTCTTTGCTCCCCTTCCGATCCACATGGCTCTCATTCGTGTCGCAGGCTCCCTTCACCTCTCGTGTCCATTTGTCACTCCACACGTGCTGAGTGCCCAGTGAAGGAGCCCCCACACGTCGTTCTGCCGCAGGGCAGCTCAATGCGCCTACTCAGGGGGTCTGCTCGATGCCGAGCCGTTTGCGCGTAAAGGGGATCAGACCGCCGGCCTGGAAGATGCCAATAACCTCTGGAGGCAGAGGAGGAAACCGGAATGAGGCCTTGCCGACGCGCAGCGTGCCTTGTTCCAGGTCAATTTCCACCGTTTGCCCGTGCTCGATGGCCTCGACCGCCTCCGGACACTGAATCACGGGGAGCCCGGCATTGATGCAGTTACGGAAGTAGAGGCGCGAGAAGGACTTTGCGACTACGGCGCCCACGCCGGCGTACTTCAGGCAGAAGGCGGCCTGCTCACGTGAGCTGCCGCACCCAAAGTTCTTTCCCCCGACCACCACATCGCCGGGCTGGACCTCTCGGGCAAACCGCGGGTCCAGGTCCTCCATAGCCACCTTTGCCATCTCCGCAGGGTCGGTCACTGTGTAGGTATACTTGCCGGGGAAAATGACGTCGGTATTGACATCGTCGCCATACTTCCACGCTTTTCCTTTGATGGTACTCATAGAACCATGCTCCCGAGGTTACATGAGCTCGCGAAAGTCGGTAATGACGCCGGTGAGGGCGGTGGCCGCTGCCGTGAGGGGACTAGCAAGGTAGATTTCGGCGTCTTTGCACCCGAAGCGCCCTTTGAAGTTGCGGTTGGAAGTGCTCAACGTCACTTCGCCTGGGGCGAGTATCCCCTCATGGTTGCCCATGCAGGGCCCGCACCCAGGGTTCACGAGCACTGCCCCAGCCTCCACCAGGTCTGCGATGTAGCCTGCCGCCAGGGCCTCTTTAAGCACTTGCTGCGAGGCGGGAATTACTACCATGCGCGTGGAGGGATGGATGCGCCTGCCACGCAACAGGCGCGCCACCTCGGCAAAGTCCTCGAGCCTGCCGTTTGTGCACGAGCCGAAAAAAACCTGGTCCACTTTCACCCCCTTCACTTCGCGCACGGGCTTGACGTTATCCACCGTATGCGGGCAGGCCACCATCGGCTCCAGGTTGCTCACATCGAAGACGTGCTCCTCCTCGATGTGCGCATCCGGGTCGGATGTTACCACTTGAAATGGATGCCGCGCGCGGCCTTCCAGCCAGGATAGGGTGGTGTCGTCTGGCTCCACGTAGCCGATCTTGGCGCCCATCTCTACGGCCATGTTGGCCAGCACCATCCTTCCGGCGATGCTCATCTGTCGCACCACTGGTCCCGCGAACTCCACCGCCTTGTAAAGCGCCCCGTCGGCAGTCAACGTGCCGATAATGTGCAAAATGACATCTTTCGCGGAGATTCCCTCCGGCAGGGTGCCGGTGATGACCACGCGCATCGTCTCGGGGACCCGGAGCCAGATTTTGCCCGTGGCAAAAATGACCGCCATCTCGCTCCGGCCAATGCCTGTGGCAAACGCACCAAAGGCGCCGTATGTGGTGGAGTGTGAGTCGCTGCCGACGATCAGCTCCCCGGGGAGGGCAAACCCCTCCTCCGGCAGCACCTGGTGGCAAATGCCCCGATGGATGTCGTAGAAGTGTTCTATGCCTTGTTTCGCCACGAACTCACGCACCTCTTTGTGATTCTGGGCGAACTTTTCATTGGCTGCAGGCACACAGTGGTCGAGGATGACCACATGCATGTCGGGATTGAAGACTTTGTCCACGCCGATACTGTAAAAGGTCTTGGCAATGGCTGCGGTGTTATCGTGGCTCATGGCGACATCGGGACTTACTTCCACGATCTCGCCGGCCTCTACCTCCTTGCCGGCCTTCTTGCTAAGAATCTTCTCTGCAAAGGTCTTACCCATGTACCTCCTCTCCTTCCTTCCTCAACTCGTCTCCTCTTGCCAGGCTTGGCGCAGCCGGGCGAGAAACACTGCTCGCCGGTCCGTGCTGCCGCGCAGCTCTTCCTTGAGCTTTTTCCACGCGCTCGGACAGCTCTTGTAGGGCACACCGACCAGCTTGTGCAACAGTTGGTCCACCTGACGTTTGTTCGCGGCGTCGACCTTGATTCCGGCCTCCGCCAGCTCATTGCTGAGGTGTCGCAGGTAACAGGACATCTGTTCCTCCGCTGCTTTAGTCTGACGCCGGGAATGCCTCCCAAGCGCCTTTTAGCTCAAGAGGTAGGCCGTGTTCCAAGGCCCTCCTGGTGAGCACGCGGTACGCCGGCTTGTGGGTGCGCCGGTACTGCTCTGAATGGTGAAGAGGAACAGGACCATGCTGTCGAATAAGCTCGTCCAAGACTTCAACGTCAGCCTCTGAAAAGGGCAGTTCCCCGGCGCGTACGGCGGCGCGGAACTCGGACCACAAGGAGTGCAAAAGCTCTGGGTTGTCAACCATGCTCCTTGCAGTTTCTACAATGGCTTCCCATAGAGGGTGGATGGAGGGGCACCGCGCCTTGTACGGACGGAGGTTCAAACGTACCACGGTCCAATCCGGTGCGAGAGGCTCAACCAAGGGTTCTCCGATGGCGGGGGATAACTGCTCAAATTCCCGCTGGAGGCTGCGTAACGCTCCTTCTGGGTCGGCCAGGAGGTGCTTGGGGCCAAAAGCCGCCTGGTAGAACATCTTGTAGACATCCTGGACGCCAAGAGCCGAGTAGTGCACAAGGTGCCAGCGTACCAACTGGTGTAGGGACAGCCCCGCCAGTTTAGCATCCGCAGGGATGTTTGTGGTCAATTTCTTTGTGGTGGTCATGGCAGCCCTTGGCATGTTGGGCACAGGATGGCGCGCCGTCGCCCGCAAAGGGCACGGGCCAGTGAGGTGCCGCACACAGGGCATGTGCGGCGGTGTTCACCCCACCCTACGGGCTCGAACGTGCCTTTTCGCCCCTCAAGGTCCAAAAACCCTGTGGCGGCTGAGCCACCTCGCTGCAGCACTTGGCGGAGCACGGTGCATATGGCCTCAAAGAGCCCGCGCGCTTGCTGCGGGGTGAGGCGTCCGGATGGCGTGCAGGGGTGCAGTCTGGCCCGAAGAAGGATCTCGTCGGCAAGCCAAGCGTCAAGCCCCGCGATCTTGCGTTGGTCGAGAAGCAGGGAACGGAGCGGGCGGCTCCGGGCTCGCGCCAGAGTAGCATTGAGAGCCTGTAGGCTAAACTCTGCGGACAGCACATCTGGGCCCAGCTTCTTGACGGCGGGCAGAACCGGGAACCGCTGCGCAGGCACCAAGGCAACAGCTTCGGTCATCGGCAGTGCGGCCAACAGGGTTCTGCCGTGTGCAAAATGCACCCGGAGGAGGTGTTCGTCTCCGCCGTCACTCGCCTCCTCACGCCAGGCCAGAGCGCCCCCTTGAGCCAAGGCGAGCACGAGCGAAAGGCCAGTATCCAGATCCAATGCGAGCCAGGTGGCGATGCGTCGGACGCCGGCTCCACGTGAACCTTGCAGCAGGGCTTCAGGTCGGGGTGGAAGATGCTTCAGAAATCGCTCCGGCACATGGATGGTGGCCACCGTCTTGCCCAAGATCCGGCGTTGCAGCTGGTCGCGCAGGATTTCCACCTCTGGCGCCGAAAGGCTCTGAGGGCGGGTGTTCAGGGCAACTACGGCCCGCTCACCTCCTCCCATCGTTTGTGATTTGTCTATGGCAATGAGCGCCCCAGTCTTCAACTTGTGCTCCTGGCACTTGCGATGCTCGACACGGAGTCAAGGTCCGTATTCGGCCCTCTCACCAAACCCCAACCCCGGAAAGGGCCTCTTGTACCTCAGCAAAATACTCCTCAGAAAGAAACCGCATCAGCCCGTGACGGCGGTAGATCGACACCACCTTGTGGGCGTAGTTCATCCTGTCCACCAGTACTTCATCCACCAGCCCTTGGAGCAGGCTTGCCAGCCGATGAGGGTTCATGGGCAACGCCGGCCCCACGAAGGCATAGGTGGTCAGGCCAGCCTTCTTGAGCCTGCTGAGAGCGTTAAGACGCGCAACAATGTTTGGAGCGCGCGGCTCGAACAGCCTGCGCACCTGCTCATGCTCGTCATCGGTCGTGATGGTGAGCCCCACCTCGCATTCTTCGATGGAGCGTAGCACGTCGATGTCGCGGGTGACCAAAGGGGACTTGGTGAGGATGGACACCTGAAAGGGCCACCGCGCAAGGATCTCGAGGCAGGCGCGAGTAAGGCGGTAGCGCGCCTCCAGGGGCTGGTATGGGTCGGTCACGGTGCTCAGAGATACCACCCCCGGCTTGGTACGTTCCAGCTCCTTGGCCAATTTCTGCGGAGCATTTACGCGCACGTCCACAAAGGTGCCCCAGGCCTCGCTGTGCCCGGTGAAGCGACGCATAAAATCCGCGTAGCAGTAGCGGCAGCCATGCGCGCATCCCACGTAGGGGTTCAGTGCATAATCGATGCCCGGGATGCGCGATGGGGTCAGCGCTGATTTGCAGCAGAGCTCCCGCACCGCGATGGGTGAAGGCGTCAGAATTCTGGGCCTCCCTCCGGCTGTCATGTTTCTTCCTCAGGTGGCTTGGGGTGCTTCTGCTTCCGGGAGTACTTCCGCCGATCTCTGTGCACCACCGTAGGCTTTGGCGTCGGTTTCCGGAGCGACTTGTATAGCTCGTCCAGGTCAATGCGGGTCGGAGTCGTCTTCTTGCTCTTGCCGCCGGCGAGGTTTATGGCGCAGTCCTGCCCGCCGGCGTTCTGCAAGACATTGGCGCCCGCGGTGCACGGTGCCGCTTGGTTGGCGATGAGTGCCTCCTTCGCTGCCCGGGAAAGGCGCTTGATTGCTTGCTCTCGTTTCCGTGCTTGTCGCAATGTGGCGTATTCCTCTAAAAAGACCAATACCACAGGCCTGCGCGTGCGCGTATAGCGTGCTCCTCCCGGCAATTCACCATTGTGGCGGCGCAGGCGCGCCTGGAGGTCCTTGGTACAGCCGGTGTAGAAGGAGCCATCGCTGCACCGCACAATGTACACATAGTGCCGGAGGGTGGGAGGATTTTGTCCTTGCCGGCTCAGCGCTCCATCTGCTCCAAAAAATGGTATTTTGTCACCTTTGCCACCACGCCGGACAGCAGAAGCAGGCCAATCAAATTAGGGAACGCCATAATCGCATTGGCCGTATCGCCCACGTACCAGACGATGTTCAAGTATTTGCCGGTCATGAGGGCCCCAAGGAAGAGGAGCACGATGTACACGAGCCTATAGGGGGTAGTAGACTTGAGGCCCCAGATGTACTCGATGCACTGCTCACCGTAGTAGGCCCAGCCGATGAGCGTGGTGTAGCCAAAGAGAAACGAGCCGAGGGCGACAATCCATCCACCGAAGGGGATGACCGAATTGAAGGCGGTAGTGGTGAGGGCGGTGCTGGACAGCCCGCCGTTGGCCAGATCGTAGCCGATGCGCCCGGCCAGCTCCCTGGCGGTGTGGGGCAGCGCAGCAACCAGGTCTGGCGTCAAACGCGTGCCCTCACGCAGGAGCTCCACCCCTGCAGCTGGCGTGAGCATCCACACGCCGGTGACCACGATCGTCAGGGTGGTCAGGGTGTTGACCAACAAGGTGTCGATGAACACGCCCGTCATGGCGACCAAGCCGTTGTAGGTTGGGTCAGGGGACTTGGCCGCAGCCTGGGCGATGGCCGCAGACCCCAAACCTGCCTCGTTGGACAGGACACCGCGCCGCACACCGAGGCTGATCGCTTTCTGCAGCGTGGTGCCGATCAATGCGCCCCCCGCTGCGCGGAGAGAGAAGGCCGAGCGGAATATGAGAGCGAAGGCATCATCGATGGCCGACGCTTTGGCAATCAGGATGATAGCCGCACCCGCCAGATAGAACAGAATCATCGTAGGCACCAGGCGTTCCGCCACTGCCCCGATGCGTTTGATGCCGCCCAGGATGACCAAGCCCACGAGAACGGTGATGACCACCGCGCTCACAAGTGTCGGCACATGGAACTGGGTCTTGAACGCCAGCGCCATCGAGTTGGACTGCATCATGTTGCCGGTGCCAAAGAGCGCCGTAAAGGCCCCGCAGACGGCGAACACCATGCCCAACACCTTCGCCAGTGGCTGCCACTTAATGCCATAGCGGCAGTAGTACATAGGCCCACCGGCCATGGAGCCATCTTCGGCGACCTTGCGGTACTTGACCCCCAGAAAGCCTTCTGCGTATTTCGTGGCCATCCCGAATAGAGCCGAGACCCACATCCAAAAGGGTGCACCGGGTCCGCCGGTGGCAATTGCCGTCGCCACGCCGGCGATGTTCCCATTACCAACCGTAGCTGCAAGGGCAGTCATCAGTGCCGCAAAAGGCGAGATGTCGCCCTGCTTGGCGTGGACGTCACTCTTTTTGGAGGCCCCACTCAGAGCGAACTTTAGCGATAAAAAGAACTTGCGTACCTGGATGCCGCGCGTCATCACCGTCAGCAGCACGCCGGTGCCCACCAAGAGCGCGATCATCCAGTTGCCCCACATAAAGTCCGCCAGGGTCTGCGAGCCGTGTAAGAGCCCTTCAAGAAAGGAGGTCATCCCGGAGTCCCTTTCGCAAGTGGATGCGCCGTTTTGTGACCTTTATGATAAGAAAAAATGCCGGCATTGTCAACACCTATTTGCGGTGCGCCGCTTTTCTCCTTGAATTTGATGAGGCGTTGTCGTAGACTTTATGGCAGGAGAGGTCAATCGAGGAGGAACCAAGGCGATGGATGCGGCCTGTCGCATCGAGCGCACGCTCCGAGAGGTGAGGTTGAGCGAAATTGACCTGGAGGACGGTTTCTACCGGGTGAGCTGGGGGCCTGCCCTTTCTGGACTCGCGATGTCGTTGGGCGAAATAGGGTTGGTGAATCCCCCGACGCTCCAACGTCGCGCAGATGGGATGTGGCGGATCGTATGCGGATTTCGTCGCTGCGAGCTGCTTGCGCGGCTGGGCTGCCAGCAGGTGCAGGCCTGGTGTGTCGACAAAAATGCTCCGCCCTTAGCGCTCTTTGTACAAGCGCTTTGCGACAACGTGGGCGGCCGTGTGCTGAATGCCGTGGAGTGTGCGACGGCTCTGGCGAAATTGCACGCGCAGTTCGGCGTGGGACAAGAGGAGATCGTCCAGCGTTACCTGCCCCTGCTCGGTCTTCCCCGCAGCACTGAGGTCTTTCAACGCTATGTAGCAATGGCCCGATTGGGCGAGCCGATGCGGCGGTGGTTGGCTGAAGATCGCCTCTCTCATGAGGTGGCCGTGCGGCTTGCGGCAAAGCCGGAAGGGGAGGCCAACGCTATTTTCCATGTGATATCGGAGTTGCGCCTGGGCAAGAACCAGCAACGCATCCTGCTGCGTCTGCTGGAGGACCTGGCCCGTCAGCGGTCGTGCACTATGGAGGCGATCGTGACTTCTCCGGAGTCGAAGGGGGTTCTCCAGTCCGCAGACTTGACCCCAACACAAAGGGCAGAGCGCTTGTTCGCGTGGCTGCGGGCGCAACGCTTCCCGCACCTGGCTGCAGCGGAGAGGAAGGCACAGGAGCTGGTGAGGCAAATGAATCTCCCTCCAAATGTGCGTATGACACCTCCCCCTCATTTTGAGGGTGAAGACTGGCAGTGCACCATGCACTTCAGTTCTGTGGAGGCTCTCCGTGAGGCTGCACGCAAATTGGCGCAAGTGGCCGAGTGCCCAGTCCTGCAGGAAGCGCTCGCTCTTCCGTGACGCTGCAGAGGAAGTGCGCACCGTGGAGCATCGACCGTTCATCCCACATACAATCCTCATAGAAGCAGCCGTCGAGCACGCTCCATTGACGCGGCGTGTGCTGGAACGGCTGCCGCAGGCCTCAAGGGTCGTGGTCCCGGAGGCCAGGCCTCTTTTGGAGCCTGAAGGTGGGCAACATGGGCAAGGTCTCCTTGTGCTGGCGGAGCAGCGCGGGCGTTTTCTTAAGCCGTGCCCCGGCACGAAAGATTACATCTGCTGCGGCTACCTTAACCTGAACGTGGCCACCGGGTGCACCATCGGCTGCGACTACTGCATTCTCCAGAGCTACTTAGGATGGCTCAACCTCACCGTCTTTGCAAACACCGAGCAACTCTGGCGTGAGCTCGATGAGTTCTTCACTGTGCAGAACCGCAAGGCGGTGCGCATTGGAACGGGGGAGCTGACAGATAGCCTGGTTTTCGAGCATCTGGTTGGATTGAATGAAGAGCTCATAAGGTATTTTGCCGACAAGAAGAACGCCCTATTGGAGCTCAAGACCAAGAGTGGTCAGGTGGAGGGTCTTCTTGCGCTCAACCACGGGCGGCGCACGGTGCTCTCCTGGTCGCTGAATAGTGAAGAGGTAGCATCTCTCCATGAACCCGGCAGTGCTCCCGTGGCCAGACGACTGGAAGCGGCGCGCCTGGCGCAAGAGGCCGGCTATCGCTTGGGTTTTCACTTCGACCCGCTCGTTTGGTACAAGGGGTGGCAAGAGGGCTACGCTGGAGTGGTCGATCAGGTCTTCTCAGTTATCCGGCCAAAGAACATCGCTTGGATAAGCCTGGGCGCATTGCGCTATCCGCCGGCTCTGGACGAACTGATCCGTGCCCGCCATCCACACTGCGATCTGCCTCTGGGTGAACTTCTCCCCGGCAGAGACGGGAAGTTCCGCTACTTCCGCCCACTGCGGGAAGAAATGTACCGTTTCGTGTACAACCGCATCAGGCGCTTGGCACCAGACGTGCTGGTTTACCTTTGCATGGAAAGCGACGTGGTCTGGCGCCGCGCTTTGGGCTGGTCACCTGGCAACAGTGCCGGGCTTGCGCGGCTGTTGGATGAACGTGTCTTCCTCCCCTAACTCCCCATTGGTCCAATAGCATAAGGATGCCTTTTCTTAAGATCTTCCTCATAGCCTATCCCCGGTGGACGAAAACATGGGAGCGGAGTGAGCGGGTCTTGAACTTATCGCGTTTTTGAAAGATCGGAAGTCGTTTTGGAAGAGGGCAGAGTCGGGGGACAAGGAGAAGAGTCTTTTGATCCCTGTCGCTTGCTTCGCATGGATGGCGACTAATTGCGGGCAGAAGAGAGTGGAGGGTAGCCGAGTCGACCGCGAGACCCGCACTGGCGGTGTGGGGGAAGAGTGGGAAGGTCTGCCGTTGTTCCACAGTGAGCGGTTGAGGCTCCTGGCTGCGGTGGCGAATGACTCCACTCACCTGGACGTTGTGTTCCGCTTCCACGATGGACAGCTGGCGCGGCACATTCATTTTGCCGGCCTAACCCTATGGGTCGATCCGAAGTGCAAAGAAGAGAAAGAGCGCATCCGTCTTAGCGGACGCTTGGGCCGAGGTCCTCTTGGCAAGATGTCGGAGCGGCAGCCACGGCGGGACGTGAGTCGTGAAGGAGGAGCCACTGCTCAAAGAAATGCCCCTCGCGAAGTACCTGCTCTCGGAGTGTGGTTAATCCCCGGCTACCAAGCAGAGAGAGGGGAAGAGCAACCCCTTCATGGGCCCGCCCGATGGGGTGCAGACTCCAGGGCGGACCCAAGCGGTGGTAGGCTCTGGCACCTCACCGTGGAAGGAGATCTGTTTGGCAAACCGCTATCAGAGTTGACGGAATAAGCAGAGCCTGACTCGGCAACCTATCCCGGGGTCAAGGGACGTGGCCCAGCCTCCTGATGGGCCGCCATTCCTCGCCTCCATGGTCGACAACGTTCACCTTAGGGAGAAAGCGTCAAGTTCCTGGTGGGTTTCTTTTCTGTCTTTATGCTCGTGGCTTCCCGTGTGTCCTTCGGGAGTCGCCAACCTGGAGTATGGTGCGCCCCCTGTAGTGCTCGGCGGATGGGTTCATTGCCTTACGCACCCTTCCTATTTTGCACTGGAGCGTTGTGCGTGGGATCTTGAGTAGGCGAGCCGCGCGGCTTATGTTGTTGTCGCTGAGCCGGAGGGCTTTGCTGATCAGTTGGTTCTCCTGCTCCCTTAAGAACTCTTTAAGGGATGGAAACTCCTGGGGCCCTTCCAGTTGGGAAATTGAGCTCTCCGCTGGGGGCTCCGCGGGTGTGGTATGAGCAAGCTCTAGGAAGTCTACCCCCACAGGCAGAGCCAACATCCGTTGTACCACGTTCTCCAATTCGCGCACATTGCCAGGCCAGTCGTGGGTCATCAACTGCTTAAGCTGGGCAGGGGCGAGGGTGAGTTCTCGTTTGCCCTGACCGTACTTCTTGGCAAAGTGATCGATGAGAAGAGGAATGTCCTCTCGATGATCGCGTAGTGGCGGCATGGTGACGGTGATGACGTTAAGGCGATAGAAGAGGTCCTCGCGGAAGGAGCCGGCTTCCACCAACCCCCTGAGATCGGTCTTGCTTGCGCACACCAGTCTAAAGTCCACAGGAACAGGATGATCTCCGCCGAGGCGTTGGACCTCTCGCTCCTGCAGCACGCGAAGAAGCTTTACCTGCAGGCGCAAGGGCAAGTCGTCTACGTCGTCAATGAAGAGCGTCCCACTGCGAGACCGCTCGATATAGCCAAGGTGGCGCCGTAGCGCGCCGGTAAAGGCGCCCTTTTCGTAACCAAACAGCTCGCTTTCCAGCAGACTCTCCGGTAGGGCTGCACAGTTGACGGCAATAAATGGTCCCTGGCGCCTTTCGCTGCAGCGATGCAGGAAACGTGCTGCGAGTTCCTTGCCGGTCCCGCTCTCCCCCTGGATAAGAACTGTGTAGTCAGTGGCGGCCACGGACTCAAGGATCTCTAACACTCGCCGCATTGGGGCTGAGTTACCGATAATCTCCCTCTCCTGATAGCTTTCCACCCACCTCTTCAGCTGGATGTTTTCGTGGAGCAGTTCATGGAATTGACGAATGTTCCTAAGCATGGTGAGAAGCTTGTCTGTTGAGAACGGCTTAGTCACATAATCGTACGCGCCAAGCTTGAGGGCCTCCACGGCCGTTTCCACCGTTCCATAGGCCGTGACGACGATGACGGCACAATCCTTGTGCTTTTCCTTCGCTGCCCTAAGAATCTCCAAGCCCGTCATGTCCGGCAAGCGAAGGTCTGTAATCACGGCCTGAAAGTGGTCTTCTTCTATCCATTCTAGTCCTTCGTGGCCTTTTTCGCACGCCACAACTTGATAGCCCGCGTTCTGGAGTGCGTCTCTCAGAGCAATTCGCGACACCTTCTCGTCTTCAACGAGCAGCACTTTCATTGCTTACCTCCGATCGGAAGAGTGACCCGGAAGGTAGAGCCAACCCCAACTTGACTACTCACCTGGATGCTGCCACCGTGGGCCTCGACGATTCCCAGGCTCACCGACAAGCCAAGCCCCGTACCCTTTCCCTCCGCTTTTGTGGTGAAAAACGGGTCAAAGATCTTGTCCAGGTGCTCCTCGGCGATACCAGAGCCAGTGTCTGAGATCACCATGTAGACATGTTCACTGTCGCCGCGGCTGGTGCTTATGCGGATCTCTCCGCCGTCTGGCATGCTGTCGTAACTGTTGATAAGCATGTTCATCACCACTTGCCCAATGAGCTGCGGGTCAGCGTAGATCGTGGGCAACGAAGGATCCAGCTGCTTCACGAGGGAAACCTTAGCCTTATCCACTCGGTATTCAAACAACGCGAGGGCCTTCTCGATTGTCTCATTCAGGTTCATCTCCGACCGTTCTTGGGCCCCCTGTCTGGAAAAGTTCAGCAGTTTTTCGACTACGCCGCTGATGCGTTCCACAGCTTCATCGGCAAGGGATAGGTATTTTCCCATGTCTTCTGACTGGCCCCTCTGGTGCCTCATCGCAAACAGGCAGCTCTTCAGGCCATGGAGGGGGTTGTTGATCTCGTGCGCCACGCCTGCCGCTAGCCGCCCTATGGACGCTAGCTTTTCCGCTTGATAGAGTTGCCGCTGCGCGTCCAAGAGTTGTCTGCGTGACTGGGCTAAACGGCTTTTCAACATCTCAAAGTTTTGCACTAGCATTCCCACTTCGTCCTCTCCGGGAGTAAGTGGTGAGGGTTCGATCCGTTCCAGGTCCAACCGGCCCATCTCCGCCACAAGGTGGC
The DNA here is from genome assembly GCA_034506335.1 of candidate division KSB1 bacterium. Lineage (NCBI taxonomy): Bacteria > Pseudomonadati > Candidatus Zhuqueibacterota bacterium. The sequence continues at coordinate 13,521 of JAPDPR010000027.1, read as the reverse complement.
GCAAAGAGCGTGTGAGGCGATCCACAATTAGGTAAGTGGCGGCCAGGAGGATGAGGACAAAGCAGAAACCTAGGCCATAGAAGAGGCAAAAGAGAACCCTCATTTGCTCCCTTGCGGGCTCAGCATCGAAGGCCATGCGCAACCAACCCCATTGCCTGTTGTGGATTCGGAGGAGAAGAGTGGTCTCGATGATCCACCCCAAGCTCCTTGATCGGTATATCCGCGCCACCGGCCCTTTGATCTGCGGGCGCAGCGGGGTGTCCCCAGAAGGGAGAGAATCATCCCACCGGCTGCAAAAAATGGGGACCCCCTGTTCGTCATAAAGCACCAGGTTCTTAATGTAAGGATTTCTGGAGAGAAACCTGTGGATGTGATTGGCCAAAAACTCGGCATCGCGCATTTGCCGATTTTCCTGGTAGATGATGGCATCCAAGAGAGAAGTGGAAAATGTCTGCGCCACGGCCAGGGCTCTTTCCCGGTGCGTGTTAAGGATAAGCGCCCGCCAACGCAGGAGGACGCTCACGAACACCACTGCTAGCATGACCGTAGTCAGCCCTCCCAGGAACAGGAGGATGCGCACTTTTAAGCTCTTACGGGGGTTCATAGGTCGTCCCCGGGCACTGTCAACAACGTATCTGCGTAGTCGTAGTCGTTGTCTTCCGCCACAGCAAAGCCATAAACGAACTCGGCATCCCAATTGCTGACCAATTGTTGATACTCCTGCTTGCGAGTGTCAACGCTCAACAATGCCTGGCGGATCGCCTGCACGAAGCTAGTGTCCAGGTCTTTGCGGACGATCAAAGGGGACCCAGGTATGGGAGGAGAAGCAAGCACGATTCGTATTCCCTTGTCCGAAAACTCCTCTGCGACCCGGTCTTTTACCACGCCGGCGTCGTATCGGCCACTTAGCACCTCGTATACAACGGTGTGGTGAAAATCAAAGTGCCGCACCTCGGCGAGGGCACTGCTTTGTACTCCGTGGCGTGGAAGCTCGGCGCGAAGTATCCAATTTGCAGAGAACGACATCGGCGACGGCACTGCAAGGCGCTTCGCCCGTAGATCCGTTACGCTCTGAATTGGACTGTCAGTGCGGGTGATAAGAACCGAACGAAAGCAAGGCTGATGCTGACGGTTCAGGGGCCGGAGGATACACCGTATGGGGTAGTGCCCTCTGGCCTTCAGGTACACAAAAGTACCCACAAAGGCTAACTGCACCTCGCCACGAACTAGCTGCTGGATCGTCTCTTCGTAAGAGTTGCTCAGTTTCAGGATGAAGAAGTATGGTGTGCGCTCGGTCAAATAGTCCACGATGGGCTGGTAGCCTTCGTAGATTAGGTTGGGAGCAAAGCGCGAAACAACGCCCACATAGACCGTGTCCTCTTTGCTGAGAGGGATTCCGGAGGCTGTTGTCGTATCGGGGGTGTTTGGGGGGGTGCTGATGTTCATAACGACCAGATAGAGCGCCAGCGAGATGCTACCCCAAAGAATGAGGCCGACCCCTGCGAAGAGAAGCCTACGCGTCATCGCGCCTCCCAGATAGACTGGGACCCATGAAAAACGGAACTTGGAAAATCTCTGTTTGCCACCGGTATTCCGCGGACAACAGCCGCACGCGGAAGTCACGCGCCAGATGCACCCTGAACTGGCAGCTTGCTGGCCATAGGTCGGGTCATTGCGCGTGGCACCCCTCGGCGTAGCAGACCGGAGCGCGCCTCTAATATAGCGCTCCGTGTGGGGAAAAGCAAGAACTTTTGTCGAAATATCGGCATCGGAGTCGTCGAGAAGCCAGCAAATGTTGAAATCTCGACATCTCGTTTGTAGCTAAAGGGCTGATTTTCCATTGGATGGCCTTGGCACAAGGATTGCGGTTTCCAAATTGCCTGCGGCTCTAACACGGCACCACAAGGTCCTCCTCGCCCGGGTTGACTTGCCGGGTGGAGAGGGAACGTGAGCAGGTTCGTGTGTACAAGGCTGCACAACCAGCAGGTTTCCAACAGCCCAGGAGGCGGAGTACTACTGGAGGAGACGATATGCCAGAAGTGAGGCCAAGGTTTGAGTTTCGAGCATTCGCGCAGAGCTTTGGGCTTGTCGAGGAGAAGATGCGAACCCTGAGCCGGGTGGAACAGATTCGCGAGAGCCTTGAAATATATATCGTCTCTGCACAGAACAACGACAACAATACCAAGATCCGCGACCAGTTGATGGACATCAAGGTTCTGGTGCAAAAGAAACAAGGCCTCGAGCAGTGGAACCCCCGCATGAAGGGGCAATTCCCCATGTCGGCGGAGATGATTCGCGACCAGGTTTTTCCTGCCTTTGGCGTGCCGAGCCCAGCTTTCGCGCGGCCTTCCTACACTCTGAGCCAGTTCTTGGAAGAGCTGATCCTCCCCCACCCGTCGCTGGTGGCGGTGCACGTATTCAAACGACGGTTTGGCTTCACCATTAATGGGTGCATCGCGGAGCTGGCAGAGGTGTATATCAACGGTGCGAAGATCCTGACCGCCAGTATAGAGTCTGAGGATGTGGGTGCGATTCTGCAAGCGAAGGAAATGGTAGGGCTGACACCCTACGAGAACGTCAACTATCTTCTGGCAATCAAGCGGGTCATCGGTCTGGAACCGTTACCCGCCACCTCTGTATATCGTGCCGCCCTCTGAAAAAAGGCATCCAAGGGAAAGGGTCGAAGCATGGGAAAAGAAATTGAGCGCAAGTTCTTGGTAAAAGGCCCATTCAAGCATTTGGCGGTGAGGAAATCGCGCATCGTGCAAGGGTACCTCTCATCGGTCCCGGAGCGGACTGTTCGCGTACGGATCAAAGGGGACAAAGGCTATCTTACCATCAAGGGCATCGGAGGCGCCTCCGGCGCCAGCCGCTTCGAGTGGGAACAGGAGATTCCCCTCAGCGTAGCTGAGGAGCTGCTGAAGATCTGCGAACCTGGTGTCATCGACAAGTGTCGGTACGAAGTGAGAGTTGGGAACAAAACTTTCGAGGTCGACGAGTTCTATGGGGACAATGAGGGACTGATACTGGCCGAGGTAGAACTGGACTCTGAGGATGAAGAGTTCACCAGACCAGAATGGTTAGGGCAGGAGGTGACGGGGGATGAGCGGTACTACAACGCGATGCTCATGAAAACCCCTTACAAGAGCTGGAAACATGCCGCCGAGTGATCCCCTTGACATGCGCAACTACCGGATCGACCGGCTGCCGAAGAGAGAAAAGACTTCGCTGGAACGCTGGTTGGCACTGATCACTCCGTTCGCGGCCGTGGGAGCCTTTGTGTGCTTCGGCTACCTAGTGAGGCTGCCTTTCCTTCAGAGTATTGACGTCACACAACTGGTTTCTAATTCGGCCAAAAATGCGTTCCAAAAGCTGGGTCCAGAGGCTTTCGCCCGGAGCAATCATCTGATGTTGGGAATCTTCGTGGCTGGCATTTTGCTCTGGGCAACCGACGCCATCCCCAACTACCTGACGTCGCTCATTCTTATTGTCGCGCTGGTCTTGACTAAGGTGCTGCCCGAAAAGGAAGCGTACGCGCAGCTCGGGCACGAGGTCATGTGGCTCAACATCATGTCCTTTGTCCTGGCCAGCATGCTGGTGTCCACCGGCGTGGCAAAACGCTTTGCGCTCTGGTTCATCCTTCGCTTTGGCCGCAAGCCGAGCTATATCTTTCTAAGCTTCTTGGTCATCAATCTGCTCCTCTCGGCGTTGGTGTCTGCCACTACAGCGAAGGCGGCCATCTTGTTGCCAATTTTCATGGTGATCGCAGCAATCTATGGTGCCAGAGGCGGGAAGAATCGGAACAACTTTGGGCGCAGCATCGTCCTCCAGAATCTCTTCCAGAATTGCGTGGGCGCCGGGGCCTTTATGACGGGGTCGGCCGCGAACCTCTTAGCAGTAGCCATAATCAGTGGCGCCACGGGCGAAAAGATATTCTACGCTGACTGGTTGGTAGCGATGTTGCCGGTCACGCTGGTAATTCTCCTGGCGGGCTTTGTGCTGGCCACGAAGGTCTTTTTCCCGCTCTCGCCCGAGGAGCGTCGCCCGCAAGTAGCCGGTGGTATGGAGCGTCTCCGCGAAGAGTACCGCAGCCTTGGCCCGGTCACGGGACGCGAGGTCAGGGCGGTGATACTCCTGACGGCAATTTTGGGCATGTGGGCCACGGACCGCTTTCATGGCATCAGCGCCACAGCGGTGGCCTTTCTGGGCGGGATTGTTGCCCTCCTTCCTGGTATCGGCATCGTCAAGTGGAATGATGTCGATATCCCCTGGCATCTGATGCTCTTTTCTGCAGGGGCCTATGCGCTCGGGGCGGGGCTTGCGGTTACCGATCTGCCTTCAATACTCGTCAATGCCTTTTTTGACCATCTCGGCGTCAGGGAAGGCACCCCTTATTGGCTCCTGTACCTTTTGCTCACCAGCGTCATGCTCTTTAGTGCGCTCCTCTTTCAGTCCAAGACTATGCGCGCGATGATCTTCGTGCCTTTGGCAATCGGCACCGCCTCCAGGTTTGGCTACCCCATAGTCAGCCTGGCTCTCCCCGTCGCTTTCCTTATCGAGCACGTGTATGTTCTGCCGTTCAACAGCAAACCGGCACTCCTCCTTTATGAGACCGACCACTACAGCCTTGGGGAGGCGTTCCGTTTTGGCTTCACCATGCTGGTGGTGACGTGGATTGTCACTCTAATTGCCAGCGAGACCTGGTTTCGGTTTCTGGGGATCACCCCTCACGGTGTGTTTGGCTTCTTTTAGCGGAGAAGACGAATACTTATGGGAATTCTCTTCCGGCGCAGCAAGCGGCTCGAGGTGCAGATCGATGAGTACCTGGACCTCATCGTAAAAGGCGGGCTGGTTTTCAAAGAGGGGGTCAAATTCTATCTGCGACACCAGCACGCCGATTTTGAGTCGCACCTGGAGCAGTTGTCCGACATTGAGGACCAGGGTGACAGGCTCCGGCGCGAGATCGAGACCAGTCTTTACTCACATACGCTCATTCCGGAGTCACGGGGCGACGTTCTTGGCCTTTTGGAAAATGCGGACAGAGTTCTCAATAGAATGGCGGAAACTCTCATGCAGTTTTCCGTGGAGACTCCCGAGGTCTGCGAGGAGTTCGTCAGCTTTTTCGCAGACTTGGCGGACTTTTCTATCACTGCCGCCGAGGGGATGGTGAGGGCAATTCGTGCCTATTTTACTGACCTCAATTCTGTCCGCGACTACGTGAATCAGGTGCAATTCTATCGCAAAGAGACGAACAAGATGGCGGAGAAGTTGAAGCGTGAGGTCTTCTCTCGCCAGTTGCGATTGAGTCACAAGATCCATTTGCGCTACTTTGCCTACCACGTGGAGCTAATCGCCGAAGAGGCAGAAGACGTGTGCGATAGGCTCGCCATTGCTACGATCAAGCGGTACGTGTGAGCGCAAGGTGATGACCTGGTTTTACCTCCTAAGTGGTCTTTTTCTGGGCTGGTCCCTGGGAGCCAATGACGCGGCCAACGTATTTGGCACGGCGGTCGGCGCGAGGATGGTTCGTTTCAAGACCGCCGCGCTCGTCTCAAGTGCCTTCGTTATTTTGGGGGCGGTGCTCGGTGGGGCGGGAACTACTGATACGCTGGTGGCGCTTGGGGGCGTGAATGCTCCCGCTGCCTCCTTTACGCTAGCTTTAGTGGCGGGGCTGACGGTGTTATGGATGACGCGCGCAGCCCTGCCGGTCTCGACGACCCAAGCCATTGTGGGAGCAATTGTGGGTTGGAACCTCTTCACCCATTCACCCACTGACCCTAAGATATTGACCAAAATCATGGCAACATGGGTTCTATCCCCGGTTCTGGCGGGTGTGTTTGGGGTGGCACTGTACTTCCTCTCCAAGGCGGTTCTCAACAGGACGCGCATCCACTTGCTGCGTCTGGATGCGTACACCAGGGCCGGATTGATTGTGGTGGGGGCCCTTGGTGCCTATAGCTTGGGAGCCAACAACATCGCCAACGTGGTTGGGGTGTTCGTGAGGGCGGCGCCTTTTCCCGACGTCGCTATCGCCGGCCCGCTGCACCTGAGCGGTGCCCAACAGCTATTTCTGCTGGGAGGCATAGCAATCTCCGTGGGCATCTGCAGCTACTCATTCCGCGTTATGGCGGCGGTGGGCAACGAGATCGTCAAACTGACGCCCATCTTAGCCATGATCGCCGTCCTGGCGCATTCCCTGGTTCTCCTCCTCTTTGCCTCACAGGGGCTGAGGAATGTGCTGACGAGCATAGGCCTGCCGGCTCTACCTCTTGTGCCTGTTTCCAGTTCCCAGGCCATTGTCGGCGCCATTTCCGGGATCGGTTTGGTAAAGAGCAGTCGCGTGGTCAACTACCGCTACCTTGGCAAGATAGCCGTTGGTTGGGTGCTCACGCCCATTATGGCCGCCCTCATGAGCTTTGTGGCACTCTTTTTCGTGCAGAACGTCTTTCAGCAACCGGTAGTCCAGTAGGCAAGGAGCACGGGCGGACTAGAGGCTGTCGCAAGGATAGAATTATGGGAGGCTCGGCGCGAGAAACACCCGACCGGCATAACGAGGGAAGGGCCCGAACTGAGGTTCGGGGCGAAATCACGGACGCAAACAGGAGGAAAACGCTATGAAGCGGCAACTGGTAGCTGGACTAATGGTGCTGCTGTGCACGGTGATTGCCTGTGGTCTGGCAGCGCAGACCAGTGGTAAGGAGTACTCAATGCCACTGGCCTCAGAGGCGCGGAATGGAAGGATGGTCTTCCAGACGGCAGACGGGTCCTTCCGCTGGTGGTTCGACATCCGCCTGCAGCTGGACGGAGCCTTCTACTTCGGCAGCAAGAACCCCATGAGTAACGGCACTGTCTTCCGTAGGCTGACCTTTGCCACCAAGACCAGGCTGTGGAAAGACTGGGAAACGGAGCTCGACGTGGATTTTGCCGAGGCCTTACTGGACTTGCGCGACATGTGGGTCAAATACACGGTGCCCGGCACGCACCTGTCTCTGCAAGTGGGTAATTTCAAAGAGCCGTTTGGGGTGGAAAGGCTCACAAGTTCGCAGCTGCTTACGTTCTTAGAGCGAGCTTCCGTGTCCAACGCGTTTCCCTTGGGGCGGAGAATGGGTGCTGCGGCGCGGTACTGGACCAAATACGGCCAGATCACGGGTGCGATCATGGGGCACGAGGCGGGCACTCGCATTGACAAGGGGACACGCGATGAGGGGTACTCCACCAACGTGCGCGTTACCCTTGCCCCCATCAATCAACACGGGAGGAATCTCCATATAGGCGGGGCGTTTGCCTACAAGACCCCGGATGCGGTGCCGGACTTGGCCGAGAACACCATCGAGATCAAGGCCAGGCACGAAACTTATGTGTCCGACCCCAAGCTTCTGCATACCGGCGACATTCGGGATGTCAACTACTACCTTCGCTCGGGCACCGAACTGCTTTGGGTGTACGGGCCCTGGTTCTTTCAGTCTGAGGCGATGTGGACCACGGTGGAGCGTTGGTATGGCAAGCCCCGCGTGGACATGAAGGGCGGGTATGCCTTTCTGACCTGGATGGTGACCGGCGAGACGCGCGATTACTACGTGGACCAGGGCGAACCAGGGCCTGTGGAAGCACCCAGGCATTCCTGGGGGGCATTGGAACTGGCAGCCCGTGCCAGTTTCTTGGACCTTAATGACCTGGGAGCGGGAATTCAGGGGGGATCTTCCAAGCAGTTGATGCTCGGGGTCAACTACTACCCGAATATGAACATCAAGCTGCAATTCAACTATTCGGTAGTGGACCTGGACCAGTACGCTACCAGGAAGGGCAACATGATCGGCGATGACGACCACTGGTTTATCCAGTTCCGCGTCCAGGCCGTGTTCTAGGGAGGAGGTGTAACATGAAAAGACTGCCAGAGGTTTTTCTTACCGGCCTCGTTGCTGCCGTGCTGCTCGGAGCGTGCTCACGTGAGGCGCCGCCCATTCAAGGGCCCGAGCCCCCGCCGCCCGAGGCGACCTATGCGTTGATGAACGAGATTTACTCACGTGGTACCGCGGAGGCCCCTGATTGGATTGAGCTCTACAATCCTTTCAACTCGGCGGTGAACATCGGGGGATACAGGATCTACGACATCGGCGGGAAGAACGGCACTAAACCTAAGAAGGTGATTCCTGCAGGCACAGTCGTTTCTGCCAAGGGATTCTGCGTGATTGTCACCGACAATACCGGCGACCCCTCCGACTTTGGCCTGTCAAGTGCTGGGGAGGAGGTGTGGCTGGAAGACAGCACGGGCACGGTCATCGACTATGTAGCCTTCCCTGCTATGGAGGTGACGCAGTCGTACTCGCGCATACCCGACGGAAGTACGAATTGGCAGCTTGCCACTATTACTCGTGGCGGCCCAAATCAGCCGTGAGGCAATGTGCAGCTGCGGGTATCGGAGACGGGACTGGCCGAGGATTTGTCGGCGGTGGTCGGCGTGATGCGTTGGTCGTTGATCCATATCCTGCTCCTGGTGATGGCGATTGTCGGCTGTGGGCGGCGGGAGCCCACAGCCGTACGACCACAGGCAGACATACCGACGCTGCAGCCAGTGGCCACCTTCGCGATCACTCAGTCGATTGCGGAGGCTTCTGGGTTATGCTACCATAACACCCGCGGCACCCTCCTTGTGGTCTCCGATGACCGGCCGGACATATTCGAAATGGACCTCACCGGCAGAGTGTTGGAGTCGATATCTACCAGCTGCACGGATCTTGAGGGCGTGGCATTGAGCCGAGGGGGCGACACAATCTACGTTGTCCAGGAAAGGGCACAGCTCGTGACCGCGTTAACGTGGCAAGGCACAGAGCTTTTTTCCTTCCCTGTGCGCGTGGCCACGCTCGAGAACCACGCTCTCGAAGGGGTAGCCGTGGGCGACGATGGCGATCTTTTCGTGTTGAACGAAAAGGACCCGCGCATGCTCCTGCGCTATCGCGGAAGGACAGAGGTGGCGCGCAGGGAAATCCAAGAGGCCTTCGACGACCTAGCGGACATCTGCTACGATAAGGATGAAGACTGTCTGTGGATCATCAGCGATGAATCCCTCAAGGTGGGCAAGCTAAGCAAAGAGGGTGCGCTCTTGGGCGAGTGGTTCATCCCGTTCTCAAAGGGCGAAGGAATTGCCGTGGTTGGCAACAATCTATACGTGGTCCGTGACGGGGAGCCCAAGCTGTATGTGTTTGCAAAACCATGAAGGGGTGGGTTGGAGGGACGCATCCCCCTTTCGCAGCGCGAGGATTCGGCGAGAACCAATGTAACCTGAGGAGGTAGCAATGAAGAAAGGATGGCTTTGCGTAGCGGGCCTTCTAACCGCAGGCTTGCTGGTAGGTGCCATTTACGCGCAGTCAAACATCCTGCTCAACGAGGTCTATTCTCGTGGCACCACTGAAGATCCCGATTGGATTGAACTCTATAACATGAGTTCACAGCCCGTGGACATCAGCGGTTTCAAGATCTATGACAATGGAGGCAAAGCGGGCACCAAGCCGAAGAAGGAATTCCCAGCAGGGACGGTGGTTCCGCCTCTGGGTGTGCTCGTGGTTGTCACTGAAGACGGGTCGGCAAGCGCCTTTGGTCTCTCCAGTAGTGGGGAGATTGTTTGGCTTGAAGATGCCACAGGGGCAGTAATCGATACCGTGGCCTTCCCTGCGCTGGCGACCACGGAATCGTATGCCAGGTATCCTGACGGTGGAGAGTGGCGCATCGTGAAGCGGGTCACCCGCGGCTCGCTTAACGGCCTGGTCCGCATGAATGAGATCTACTCGCGCGGCACCACCACCGACCCCGACTGGATCGAGATTTACAACGACTCCCCCGATACGGTAGATATCAGTGGTTACAAGATCTACGACAATGGTGGTCAGTCTGGGAGCAAGCCCAAGAAAGTGCTCCCCGCGGGCGCAGTTGTTCCACCAAAGGGGTTCTGGGTCGTCGTCACCGACAACACCGGAGATGCTGCCGACTTTGGACTTTCAAGCAGTGGCGAGAAGGTATGGCTGGAAGACACTTCAGGCGTGGTAATCGACTCGGTGGCATTCCCGGCGATGGACGTAACGCAATCCTACGCGCGGGTTCCGGATGGCGGGCCGTGGGGCTTGGTGCCCACCATTACGCGGGGATCAAGCAACGGAGGGGCTGTGGGGGTGGAAGTGCGGTCGAGCGCTCCAGAGACCTATCGCCTCACGCAGAACTATCCTAATCCTTTCAATCCTCGCACGCAGATCGAGCTGGACCTTCCCACTACCGCACACGTGACTCTGACGATCTGCAACGTGATGGGTCAAAAGGTCAAAGAGGTCTTTGACGGGATGATGGTTGCTGGAAATCATCGCATCGTGATCGACTGCGGTGACTTGCCTTCCGGTGTCTACTTGTATGAACTCCGGGCAGGAGGGTTTTCGGCGTCGCGTCGCATGGTGCTCCTCAAGTAGCGCAAGGGCCACCTCCAGCCCTTAGCGCATTGGGCACCACTTTTGACGAAGGCCGCGTGCTGGCATGGCGCGTGGCCTTTTTGCTTGTTAGAGACCCTTGCGTGATGCGCATCTTGAGGCCTTATGTCAGGTCATGGTCGGTTCATGGGGATGCCCCAGCTGCGACGCAACCAGGCGAGTGCTTCGCTCGGCCAGCGCGGGCCCACTCCCATTGTGGGTACCGGTCCAGCAAAAGAGGGACGTCGAAGCGGACGCCGCGCACACATGTTCGTCGCTCACGAGCCGAGCGGCCGCAACGGGCGTACGACCTCTTCCTCCTCGGACCGTGCGTGATCTCCCCTGGCTCCAAGGCGAGGATGCATTGGCGGGGAGGAGAGTCGCCTTCGCGCGGGCATCATCGGGTTTCTACTTCGGGTACCCCACAGGATGGTTGAGCACCACATGTTGCGAATCCTTGAGGCGCAACAGGTGTTATATCTTCTCCCTGTCTATGCTCGCGCGGGGCCTCGTTTTGAGGCCAGTGGCCGCGCAAAACAGCGAAATGTTTTGGGATATAATCCCCGCATCAATGGCCCCCATTCCCGCCTGAGCTCGGGAGACCCCACCTTAAACCGCTCCGAGTCCGAAACAAGCACGATCTGAATGGGTGGGTTGGAGGGAAGTGGCGGTGGAGGAGCATTGGCAACCTCCTTGCCGAGGGCCACTTCTGGGCCAGGGGGACCTTGGGGTAGTCGCGGTGGCCTGGGCATCATCACGGACGAGCGATAGTCGCCGCTGAGCACAGGGGGTCAACTGATGGTTGCGAAAATCGTACACGTAGATGCCGCGCTTGGTGAACAGGTAGATGTCCACATCGTGTGCGTTCTGTGCCGATGAAGCGGTCGTTTTATCTTCCTCCGGTCTATTGAGCCCGCTGGCTGCCCAGAGCAAATCTGACAAGTCTTGGAGGCTCAATTCCTTCTCCGACCACTCTCTTGCAGAGGCCTTCACCGCCAGCGTCTCCATCAAAGGGAGACCCCGCTTCTTGCCAGGTGGGTTTAGCTTGATGGGGCGCAGTTCCTGAGCCACCGACGCGCGTGACGCGGAGAGCAAAGTGAAAACAATGCTCAGTGCGATCAAAGCTTTTCCCGTGCCAGCCTTCCAACTTAGAGTTCCTGCTCAGAGACCTCAAAGGTTGCCTTCATGGAGGCAGGTCGAGCGTCTAACGCAGAGTGGAGAATGCTCGCGCCGTTGGATAGGTCTCAACAAAGCATGTCTTTGACCGGTGTCGCGGATGGGCAAGGGAGCCACGTAGCTTGGAAAAGCCAGCGCAAAGGCGTGGAGCAAACAAGGCTTGTAGAGGCCGCGCATGAGCTATAGACGTGTCTCCACCCCTTCGCCTCGAGGTGCGTGAACATGCCGCAGGGTCCGTTCTCCTAAGAAAATAGCTACGGCTGCTGCACCCAAATGGCGAAAGGAGGATTCGCCGTTTGGCCTTTTCGGCAGAATCGGGACGAGCTGCCGCCGCGCTGGACAAACCCTAGGCGGCACGCCCGCCCCGAAACGCCATCGACTAGGAGCCTCTGACCAACGTCCCCAAGACCAAAAGAATCAGCCCCACTACCACCAGCCAAAAACTGAGAGTTGTGATGATCCCGATCGTCACGAGCTTGCCCAAGATTCCCAGCACTCCGAGAATCACGGCAATCCACCAGGTAGTGACTTTGGGTGCAGTCAGTTTCATGGTTGTTGTCTCCTTATCTTGTTTTGTCGCCCACCTCACCTTGCCCCGTGGTCAATGGACCGCTCCGGGAGACGGCCTGACCAGAGGATTCGTTGGCCTTTGCCGTGCGCGGAGAGGAGGGGAGTCGGAAGGGTCTCGCTCTCTGCGCGTGCATTGCAGCAGCAACTCTGCCAGCCACCTTTTCAATGCGCGGAGGAGGACTTGCTTAGTGCCTGCTTGATGAGCCCAATGATCGCCACGAGGACGCCGCCGCCCACGCCACCGCCTAATACACTGGAAATGACGGAACCAAGGTCCAGGCCACCCGTGCTTGTGCCGGCGCCAAGCGCCGCAAGCAACTGGCAACCAAGACCACCGCCGACAATGCCGAGAATTGAGTTCAAGACCGGACCAAGACTTTGCTTTTTCAGCACCGCACCGGCAATATTACCCCCGGCCGCGCCGCTGAGCAGTTGCAAGATGAGGGCTCCAGCGTTCATTGTTTCCTCCCTTTGTGCTGGGTCAACGCCTGTGAGGCGCGAAACACACGCCAGCTGATGATGATCCCTTGTCCCTCCTCTGTTTGTTCAACGACATACTTGCTCGCGCCACGGTCACGAAGGCCTCCACCACAAAGCCCAATGCCGAGGGTACAGAAGAGTGTATCAACACTTTGATTGAGCCCTTCTTGAGGGTGCGGTGCGAGGATAGGTGACCACTTTCCGCTGTGCTCCAGCCCGCTGTAAGACATACCTATTCACCCACCGCGTGTCGGAGCAGGGCACATGGTAACATGACGGAAAGCCCTCGGGTTTGGGTGGGGTCGCGGTTTGCCTTATTATACTACCCCTGCGGTTTAAAGTCAAGCGTTTTTTCGATTCTCCATGGTGCGGCGCCTGTCGGCGGACACCCCTTGCTGCCACGCTCCCCCATTCGCTCGCGGGACAGAAAAAGACTTTTGCAGATTCGGAAAAATAGTGTTATCTTATTCTACACCAGGCGGAGCAGACTGTGAAGCGCACCGCCAACGTAGCAAGGTGAGGGTACAAGGGACGATTCTTAGGCAGGACAACGCGCGTAGTCTTTGTATGCACAGTGCGGGTGTAATGACATTACTTTGCTGTGCCGCTACGCTGGCATCTGCTCCCCAGCGGCCGTTGCACATGGTCGCAAGGGGCCAGAATTTTTGTCTTCTCCAATGGACCGCACCCGCGCTCCGATTTGAGCGCCTGCAAGACAACGGTCAGGAAGTACATATTCCCGTACTCGGGGATCTCCCTCTGGATCTTGACCACGGATCTCTGGCTCTTCCGACCACAGGCATTGCAATCGAAATCCCTACGGGCGCCAAAGTCACGTTGCTCATCG
>JAPDPR010000026.1:41107-47270 GCA_034506335.1 candidate division KSB1 bacterium | reverse complement strand
GCCGTAGCCATGGAAAGTGTGCGCAACTATGGCATCGATGGCCTGCATCTGGACTATGTGCGGTGGAATGAGTACAGCAACTCCAAACTCTCTAAGAAACTGGCGAAAATGGCCGAGCAGCAGCAGTGGCTGGATGGCATGATTGCCCCGGAGCAGGTACAGGACCTACAAGAAAACGCCGCGGGCCGTTACCTTTACGACATCGAGCACCCGTACAGCGCAGGCGTGCCGGCCGGTTTTGCCTCCTGGGAGGACTGGTGGCGCTGGTCGGTGACCGAGTTCGTGCGGGTGCTGCACGATTCGATCCAGGCGGTCAAACCGTGGGTGCGGCTTTCGCCCGCTGCCCTGGGGAAATACAACTGGTCCAGCTGGCAGGGGTACGGCACCGTCTACCAGGACGCCGCCCTGTGGTTCAACGAAGGCTATGTGGAACAGCTGACCCCCATGCACTACCACTGGCTGACGCCCGATGGCTTTTACGCCATGCTGGTGGGACCAAGCGAGTCGTGGGGGCCGTGGATTCAGAAGGGCATCTCCGAGGGGCGGCTCTTCACAGTGGGACCGGGGTCCTATCAATTCGCCGAGGAAAAGGTCTGGTATCGCCACCCGGCAGTGGTGGAGATCTGCCGCACCGTGCCCTGGGTGGACGGATTTCAGTTCTTCAGCTACGCCAGCTGGCAGGCCTACCAGTACTGGGAGGAGGCAGGTCGGACCTTTTTCGCGCGGAAGACCAAGGTGCGGCCAGGGTGGTCGCCGCACGGAGAAATCCCCGACCCGCCCACCATCGCCTTGACGAAGGTGGACTCGCTGCACTATCTGATCACGGTCACTCCTCCAGCGTCAATCACCGCGCCCCACCGCTACGCCATCTACCGCTCTGAAGATGACGTCATCGACCTGGATCAAGACCTCATTGTGGACCTCCATTTTGGTACCCAACCATACTCGGTGCTCCAAGAATTCGACGGCAGGCAGGATTTCAACGGTTCCTACCGCTACGCAGCAACCGTGCTGGACCGCTACTGGAATGAGTCGGCCCCATCCAGTGTGGTGCAGACGGACGCCATCCCGTCCTTTGCGCCAGTGGTGGTTGCCACTGACCCTGCGGAGGGCGACACGGTCCCAGTGAACGTCGCCATCACCTTGGTGTTCTCCAAGACCATGAACCAGGCCAGTGTGCAAGGGGCCTTGACGTTCCAACCCGCCATTGAGGTCACCCGCTTTAGCTGGCAGGATGGAAAGACGTTACAGATCGTACCCGCGCGTCTGCAGTTTGCTACAACCTACCTCGTCACGGTCGGCGCGGAGGCGCAGGACATCAACGGGCGGCGGCTGGACGGCAACGGCGACGGGGTGGAGGGAGACCCCTTCACGCTGCATTTCACTACACGCGCGGTGGACGACGTGGGCCCCAAGGTGGCATTTTCTTATCCGTCATTTCCTGCAGGGCTGGAACCCTTTGATGTGGACGATGTGATCACCCTCGTGTTCGACGAGCTCATCAGGCCGGAAACGGTCACGGATACCACCGTCTCGCTTTCCACGGGTGGGGCTGCGGTGAGCATTGAGGCGCTGGTCACCGCGGTCCCGGACCGGTCGCTGATCTCCATCAAAGGCTGGCAACCCCTGCTACCCGATGCCGACTACATCCTCGAGCTTCGCAACACCGTGCGGGACACCACCGGCAACCAGATGGCAGAAGGTTTTGCCCTGGGTTTCCACACGGCTCAGGCGCACTATGTGGAGACGCGGATGATCGATGACTTTTCCGCCAGCGGCAATTGGGAGCAGCCCAGTTACAGCGGCTCCACTTCGGGCATTGTGGTGGCCAATTCGACCTTTGGCATAAGCAAAGACGTCTACCTGCCTGCCTCGGCCACCCGGCCAGTATCCAAGCGCTCCGCCTTCCTCACGTACGAGTGGATGGAGACGCCTCCGCCCCAGGGATACCTGTTGCGCGAGTACCTGAAGACCGGTCCCCCGCGTGACGTGGTCTTCGATACGACTTACACCCTGCAGGTCTATTTGTACGGCGATGCCAGCGGCAACAAGTTCCGGTTCTGCCTTGACGAGGGCACCGGCACAGACTGGCCCTACCACGAAGTCTCCGATTGGGTGACCATCGATTGGTATGGCTGGCGCTTGGTAGAGTGGCGCCTGAGCGATCCACGGAGCGTCGGTACCTGGATCGGCGACGGGGTGCTCAACGGGGCTGCTTATCGGATTGATAGCTTTCAACTCACGCGCGGCGAGTCAGGAGCTATCAAAGGGCGGCTGTATTTTGACAACCTTCGCCTTGTGAAAAAGTCGACCGAACCCGTGCGCGTGGTACAGGAGGGCCAGGAGCCCCCGCGCAGCTTTATGCTTTATCCTGCTTACCCAAACCCTTTCAATCCGACGACCACGATCGCCTTCGACATAGCAGCACAGGGGCATGTACGGCTGACCGTGTTCGATGTGACTGGGAGGGAGGTGACCACGCTCATTGACGGGCCTCTTGCCCCTGGCCGGTATCGGGCGGAGTTCGACGGCACGGGGCTCGCTTCAGGGACGTACTTCTGCCGCCTGATGAGCGAGGGGCAGGCGATGACCCGCAAGATGGCATTGGCCCGATGAGACGATAGGGACTGAGGGGGTGGCGAACTAGGACAGGAGACCAACAGCAATAGAGGCTGGAGACCGAGGGAGGTTGACAATGGCAGGCCGACCAGCGTATGCGTTTCTTCTGCCCGCACTGATGGGGCTGGCGGGTTGCGCGGCATTGCTGCCTGTGCGTAGAGAGGCCCCGAGCGCCCCCGAACGGGAAGCTGCCGCCCGCGTGGGCCTGACGGAGGAGCAACTCGCCGCTATGAGGCGAAAGCCCCTCTATCGTTTCACAGAGCAGGAAGTGGATCGCTACCTGCGCTATTTGCATGAAGTTGAGCCGGACCTCGGCGCGCGTGTACAACACCTGGCGCGGAAGATGGTCGGTCAGCCCTACAAGATCTTCCTCCTCGGTGAGTTCCCATTTGAGTTATACGACCCAGAGCCCCTTTACAGCCTGCGGCAGAGCGACTGTCTGGTCTTTGCCGAACACATGTACGCTATGGCTTTGGCGCGGGACTGGTCGAGCTTTATCGCGCTCCTCCAGCGGATCCGCTACCGCGATGGCCGCATTGGGATGCTCACCAGGAACCACTACACCGAAGCCGATTGGGTGGTGAACAACTCGTGGCTTGTCGAGGACCTCTCCTCTGAGCTGGTGGGCGATCGGGCCGTGCCTGTGACTTCGGTGATTGACCGGGCGCGGTTTTTCCGACGCTTTGGCCTGGGGCAGGACATCCCGCCCCAGGAGCTGAGCTGGTCTTACATTCCCTATGAGCTCGTGCCAGAAATAGCTGACCGGCTGCAGCCAGGTGACTTTGTGAACATCGTTCGGGGCAATGAAGATGGGCTCTACGTGGGGCACGTGGGGCTCATCACTCGCGGCCAAGACGGGACCGTGTACCTTCTCCATTCCACATCCCCCCGCGTGGTCGAGGAGCCGCTGCTAGACCTCTGCCGCGAAGCGCCGGCCAGGAGGGTTGCTGCTGAAAAGGAGAACGCGCGCATCGTGGCCCGCAACCGCGAGATTCAGGCGCACAATGACCGCGTGCGGCAGACCGGAAAAGGCAAAGAGAAGCCACTCTTGCGGCCGCGGCCCTACTTCTATGGCTTTCGTTTCTACCGGCTTCGGCCCGACGCTTTGGAGGAGCTGCGCCGCCGCGATGGGCCGGATGCCCCGCGCGTCCAATTCGTCCCCAACGCCGGCTTCTGAGCTCCTGGTCGGGAGCCCAACCATGGGCCCCACGACCCGGCTCCCCGCGGGGAACGTCCGGTGAGGACGCCCACAACTGCCCGCCATGCAGCGCGTGCGTCATAGGAGCGGCACACACGAAGACTGACACTTAGGAGGACCATCCATGGGAAGAGCCTTCCGCTTGGTACTCGCCATTCTGGTCTTGGTGCCCGCCGCAGAGTCTTCCCTCCTGGCCCAAGGTCAATCATCTCCTAAACGCCTCAAACGTTCGGAGAGCTTCCTTGGCATCCACTTTGACTTTCACGCCGGCGACGATTGCACCGAGATCGGCAAATACGTGGACCGAGAGATGGTGGAGTACATCATCGATATGGTCAAGCCGGACTATGTCCAGTGCGACTGCAAGGGTCACCCCGGCCGCTCGAGCTACCCCACGAAGGTAGGGAATGCGGCCCCTGGGTTTGTCATTGATCCGCTGCGCATCTGGCGCGAAGTCACGGCCGAAAAAGGTGTGGCCCTCTATGTGCACTACTCCGGCGTCTGGGATGAAAAGGCCGTGGAGCGACATCCCGAATGGGCGTGCGTGAACGCGTCTGGTCAGCGCAGCGCGCAAAAGACTTCCGTATTCGGAGCGTACGTAGACTCGCTCCTCATCCCCCAGCTGAAGGAGCTCATCGATGACTACCAGATCGACGGCGTGTGGGTCGACGGGGACTGCTGGGCGGTCGAGCACGACTATTCTCCGCAAGCAGTCCAGGCATTCACGGCGAGCACGGGTCTGAGTAGAATTCCTACGTCGCCTTCCGAGCCCGGGTGGTTTGAGTTCTCTGAGTTCAATCGCGAAGGGTTCCGCAACTATCTGCGGCATTACGTGAACGCACTGCATGCACACAGGTCCGACTTTCAGGTGGCAAGCAACTGGGCCTTCAGCTCGCTGATGCCGGAGCCGGTCACCGCGGATGTTGACTTTCTGTCCGGGGACTACCTCTGGAGAAACAGCGTCAATGCGGCGCGATTTGAGGGGCGGGTGCTGGCCCAGCAGGGCAAACCTTGGGACCTCATGGCCTGGAGCTTCACCTGGACCGATGCCCTCTACAGTACCAAGTCGGTTCCACAGTTGCAACAGGAGGCGGCCGTCGTGTTGTCCCTGGGCGGCGGGTTCCAGGCCTATTTCCCACAAAAACGCGACGGCTCCATCCGCAAGTGGCAGATGAGGCTGATGCGGGAGGTGGCGAAATTCTGCCGCGCCCGCCAGCAGGTCTGCCACCGGGCCAAACCGGTGCCGCAGATCGGGCTGATTCTCTCCACCAAGGCCTTCTATCGCCTGAGCCCCAAGCTCTTTGCCGGCTGGAGTGAGGAACTCAGTGGCATAAAAGGCATTCTGCAATGCCTGCTCGATGGGCAAAACGTGGTGGATGTCGTCATGGAGCACCACCTGGAAACGCGGGCACGCGACTACCCCCTGCTGGTCTATCCGGAATGGGCCTACATTGAACCGCAGTTTAAGCAGTTCCTCCTGGATTATGTAGCGGCAGGCGGCAGGCTGATTGTGATTGGCCCAAGCGCGGTGAGGCTTTTCGAGGAAGAACTGCGCGTCCGCTTCGAAGGCGAACCCCGCAAGCAGGTCAATGGCCTTGCCTTCGGCGGCCGGATAGCGGGCGTCAATACTGAATACCAGCCGGTTCGTTTGGAGGAAGGCGTGCGGCCCTTCGGCGAAATCTACCAGGACAATGACTTCTTTGGCGAGCCCCAGGTGGCAGCCTCGATTGCCGCCTATGGCGCGGGGGAGATCGCCGGGGTGTACTTGAACTTGGGTGAGCGCTACATAAACGCCGCAACCACGGTGGCGCGTGACTTCCTGAGCGCTCTGGTGAAAGAGCTGTTCCCCGCGCCCATAGTGGGGGTCGAGGGCTCACACAACGTGGACGTCACAGTCAACGAGCTGGACGGAAAGCTCATGGTGAACCTGGTCAATACTAGCGGCAGTCACGCGGATAGCAGAGTGTACGTCTTTGACCAGATCCCGCCAGTCGGGCCTCTGATGGTAACCGTGAAGCGGGGGATGAGGCCAAGGGCAGTCACGCTGATGCCGGAGGGACGGAAGCTAAAGTTTGCCTATCAGAATGGCCAGGTGGCCGTGGCCATTCCGCGCGTGGAGATCCATGAAGTCGTCGTTGTCGAGTAACCTAAGGAGGGCACCGCAGGCACGGAAGTGAGAATTGAGAGGGCCGGGTTGAGGGCCTTTCGGATGGCGCGTAATGACCCGGGCGGGTTCGGCGAAGGTGGCTGGCCATGTCCCGTGAGTAGGTTGAGCGACGAAGGATTACTTTTTACTTGACTTTTTCCCAAAATGGGTTATATTCGCTGAGGAGACCGAGCGTAGAG